>JAOUFX010000328.1 GCA_029857975.1 Deltaproteobacteria bacterium
ACAAGGGAAAATGGAGGCCCTGCAGGCGGCGGGAGCTACCGTGGTGGAAAATCCGGCGGTTATGGCCTGGACGGTTAAAGCGGTTTTAGAGAAAACAAAAGGATCATAAACCAATGGCGAAAAAGGGGAAATATTCCATAGAAATTTATAAAAGTTGGTGCAAGCGGTGCGGGATATGTGCGGCTTTCTGTCCGGCCGGGGTCTTGGCCCAGGATGAATCGGGGGCCCCTTATGTGGAAGATCCGGAACGCTGTACCGGGTGCCAGTTATGCCAATTGCGCTGTCCTGATTTCGCCATCAATGTCCGTTCGCCCAAAAAAAAGGAAGGAAAAAAAAGTGCCGATAAGGTTGAGGAAGTAGCGAATGAATAATCAGAAAAAACCTGAACCCAAGGCGCAGCTTATGCAGGGGAATGAAGCCTGTGCCGCCGGGGCCTTGAGGGCGGGATGCCGGTTTTTCGCCGGTTATCCGATTACCCCGGCTTCCGAGATAGCCGAACGCCTCTCCTCCAGGCTCCCCCAGGTGGACGGAACCTTTATCCAGATGGAGGATGAAATTGCCAGTATGGGTGCGGTCATCGGTGCTTCGCTGGCGGGGGTGAAATCCATGACCGCCACCTCCGGGCCTGGCTTTTCGCTCATGCAGGAGAATCTGGGGTTTGCCTGTATGGCCGAGGTCCCTTGCGTGGTGGTGAATGTAATGCGGGGTGGGCCGAGCACGGGTTTGCCCACCAACCCTTCGCAAGGAGACGTGATGCAAGCCCGCTGGGGCACCCATGGGGATCACCCGATCATCGTGCTCTCCCCCACTTCGGTTATGGAATGCTTTTCCCTCACGGTAAAAGCTTTCTATTATTCGGAGAAGTACCGCACTCCGGTAATCCTCTTGATGGATGAAGTGGTCGCCCACATGCGGGAAAAAGTGGTCTTGCCTGATTCCAGTGAAGGGGAGGTCATCGACCGGGTTAAGCCTTCAGTTCCTCCCGAGTGGTACCTTCCTTATGAAGATACCAGTTTCGGCGTACCGCCTATGGGTATTTTTGGTGAAGGGTATCGTTACCACGTTACTGGATTGGTCCACGACATTCGGGGGTTCCCCACTCTGCGTCAAGATGAGATTGGGCCGTTCTTACTCCGCCTTTTCCGCAAAATCTCGACTCACTTCAAAGACATTCAGCTATTTGAGCAATTTTATATTGAAGATGCAGACCTGGTCATCGTAGCCTTTGGATGCACGGCACGATCCGCTCACCGAGCCATGGTGGAAGCTCGAGCCCGGGGAATGAAAGTGGGGTTATTAAAGCTGATCACCCTCTGGCCTTTCCCCCGCAGGTTCGTAGAACCCCTGACCCAGGCGGGCAAGACCCTGCTCGTTCCAGAAATGAACATGGGACAGATTTCCCGCGAAGTCAAAAGGGTCAACCAGGGGATGACCGAGGTAATTACCGTGAACAAGATCGATGGCACAATGATTACCCCTCAGGAGATCTTGGCAAAGATCGAGGAGGTGAGGAAATGATTGAAGATCGACCCCTGATTTATAAGTACCTTCGCCACGACAAAAAATTTCCTCACGTTTGGTGCGGAGGGTGCGGGATCGGTATCTTATTGGGATCATTGATTCGGGCCATCGATCATATCGGCTATACGAAGGACGAAGTGGTCCTGGTATCCGGCATCGGATGTTCGGGAAGGCTTCCAGTTTACGTGGACTTCAACACTTTGCACACGACCCATGGCCGGGCTTTGACCTTTGCCACGGGAGTTAAATTGGCCAAACCCGAACTGAAGGTCATCGTCATCATGGGAGATGGGGACGCCACAGCCATCGGCGGCAACCATTTCATCCATGCGGCCCGGAGGAATTTAGAACTGACTGCGGTGATTGTGAATAACAATATCTATGGCATGACCGGCGGCCAGTACTCCCCCACTACCCCATACGGCCAGCGAGCTACCACAGCCGTTTACGGTTCGGTGGAACATTCCTTCAACATCGCCCAACTGGCCGTTTGTGCCGGAGCCGTCTTTGCCGCCCGAGGAACGGTTTATCATGTACGGCAATTGGATGGGCTTATCGAAAAAGCATTGCTTAAAAATGGTTTCAGCGTGGTTGAAGTGAATAGCCAGTGCCATACTCATTACGGACGGTTGAACAAACTGGGAAACCAAATCGAGATGATGAAGTGGCAACGGGATAATGCCGTCCCCGTGGAGAAGGCCAGAAAGATGAGCCCGGAGGAAATGGAAGGAAAATTCGAGATTGGCATCCTGGTGGACCGGGATGCACCCAGTTACCTGGAAGAATACAATAAAATCCGGCAGAAGGCCAAAGAAGCCCTTTCCCTGCAGTTTACCAAAGAAGAAAGAGAGGAAAGTGAGCGCCGAGAAGCTTCAGATAAACAATAATCCGGTTCGAAGTGCGGTGTCCGAAGTAAAAAAATACATTTCACTTTAAGCCCATGAGAGAGTCATTATGTTGGATCGATTTGAAATTCGGCTGAGCGGGACAGGCGGGCAAGGGCTGGTACTGGCCGGGATTATTCTTGCTGAAGCTGCGGGTATTTATGAAGGGAAGCACGTCGTACAAACGGTCAGCTATGGGCCGGCAGCCCGCGGGGGGACGAGCCGTGCCGATGTCGTGATCAGTGAAGGTGAGATTGATTATCCCAAGGCCATGGGATTGGACCTTCTTCTGGCGATGAACCAGATGGCCTCCGATGAATCCGCTTCTGAGCTGAAACCCAAGGGAATTTTGGTCGTGGATTCTCAACTGGTTACGCAGGTTGTTAATCCTCGGGTGGTTAAAATTCCTTTCACTCAGATCGCCAAAGAAAAATGCGGGCGGGAACAGATGGCCAATATTGTGGCCTTGGGGGCCCTGAGTCGATTCATTCCCAGTATACCCGGGGGTGCCGGGCTCGTTTCGCAGAAATCCATGGAAGTTGCGGTCATGGCGCGAATCCCTTCAGGAACCGAGAAACTAAATAAACTGGCCTTCGAAGAAGGAGTCAAGGCCGCCGCCGAAATCCAGAAAACCCTCATCTTTGAAGAACCCTCCGCAGACAGCGACCAGATTTGAAAGAATTCAGGAGCCAGGCGATAGAACCCAGGTCAAGATGAGACCTGCGGAGGTTTTTTTCTTTTTCTTTTCCTTGTCAGCCTAAGATTTTCAAGAGAGCACCTACTACTTTATCGCGTTGCGTATTATGACGTAAGGGGATATGCGGATTGATGGAGTAGCGGACCCGCCTCCCTTCTTTAACCTTATTGATATAACCATGGTTATCGAGGTCGGCGATAATTTTCCGAACGGCCCTCTCGGTAATGTCGATCTCCATCGCCAGATCACGGGCGGTGATTAAGGGATGTTTGGCTAAAAAACTGAGAACTAAAGCATGATTGGTTAGAAAAGTCCATCCTGCCATTTTTAGGAATCCTCAGGAAGAAATATAAAGCCAGTAAAAAAAACTTGGGAAAGAGCTATAAATTTCTCTTGACAAGGAATGATAATACATGATAATTTATTCATCAATAGGTATCCTTTTTTAGAATTATACCAAAACCAAAAAAGATTACAAGTCATTTTTGGTGGTAATTAGGGTTTTCAAAGATAATAGAAAAATTGGCCAAGAGATCAAATTAATAAAAAAATTGACAAAGCTTAAGAAAGGAGGAGCAGTCATGTTTTGGGGAAAAAACAATGGTGGGGAAAAGTTATCGCCCCCCAAAAATATTCCGGAAGCCGTGGGGCGGTATCTGGTCGTCGGGCTGGGCAAAAACCCGGATTGGGTTTGGAACCTTAAAGCGACACTGCGGAATAATGATAAAGACAAAGATGTCTTCGAGGTTAGAGTTTTTGATCAGTCCAAAGCGGCATCCCAAAAAATTAGGGTGCAGGACTACACTTCACTCAGCGAGCATCCGGAATTGATTCTATACGAGGGATGGTTCAATAAAAAGACATTTGAGGTCAAGATAGAAGCAAAGGGGTAAGCAAATCCAATAACTGCTTCAAGATCCTGGCTGTAGCACCCCAGATCGTATGGTTTTGGTATTGGTAAAAATAAACGGGGAATGGCTTGCCATCCTTCATCCACATTTCCTGGCGTAAATGGCTTTCCTTCCGCAAGGCAGACAAGGGAGCTGCAATCACTTCAGCAATTTCGTGAGGGTTCACTTTGAATGGGTAAGGATAGGAGATAAGGGCGACGAAAGGGGAGACGCAGAAATCCGTTGTGGCCGTACAGAAGTCGTCTAACTCTCCCAAAATCTTTACGTCCCGAGGGGCAATCCCCATCTCTTCTTGGGCCTCGCGCAGAGCGGTAGCCAGGAGGTTTTTGTCTTTTTTGTCTTGACGCCCGCCGGGAAAAGATATCTGTCCTTTGTGGTGTTTTACTTTGTCGGTCCGCTTGGTGAGAAGAATATGATACTCGCCGTCTTTCGTGAAAAGCGGAATAAGAACCGCCGCGCGCTTCAGCCGCTTTTCCTGGAAGCGATTTTTAACCCGGGAAGCTAAGATTTCCTTGATCTTTTTTTCCATTTTATTCTTTACCACAGAGAGCGCAGAGGTCAAAAAAAAATTCTGAATCCTTTTTTCTTTAAATCTATAGTTTCTTGCTCTGTGACCTCTGTGGTCTCCGTGGCAAAATTTATTTTTTAATCAGGACCGATAGGTCCGGAGTTTGGCCAAGTCCCAGGTGTATTCGTAAAGGTGCAATCCTTTGGAGACGGCAATGATCTCGCCGTCCTCGACCCCGATCTGCTGGCCCATGTATTCCTTCAGGAGTTGAATTCCCGCCAGGTTGGCCGGGAAACCCGCCCAGAGGTCCCAGGAGCGGAAATAAACTACAAAATGAAGTTTTCCATAACGGACGCGGGT
>JAOUFX010000329.1 GCA_029857975.1 Deltaproteobacteria bacterium
CAGGAAGGGAGGGGTGGCTCGCTGGAGGCGTCGGTTGCGGGGGTGGAAGGGGGAGAGAGGAGCCTTGTCCAGAACGCAGCCGTTCTTCCATGATCAGGAGTTTCTCCAGGGCTTCTTCCACAGAAAAAATGGGTTTTCTTCGCGCCAGCCGGGTTAAAGTCATCTCCAGAACCAACCTGGGAAAGGCGGAGCGGGCAATCTCGTCATGGGCGGTCAGCAGGGAGCGGAAGAGACTGTGGATTTCTTCCAATGAAAACTTCTCGACCCGAGTAGAAAGTTCCTGGATTTCGTCCTCGGGAAGATCGATTAGGCCAGAATAATCGATGCCCTCCTTGGGGAAAACCTTTAGAACTAAAAGGTCACGAGCGAGTCGGCCCAGTTCTCCGCAAAATTCTTTGAGGTCGTAACCGAAGTTGTGGATTTCTTCGACAGTTTGCAGAAGGCGAGTTTTATCTCCGTCGGCCAGAGCTTTAATCGCTCCGTGAACGACCTTGCGGTCAATAAGCCCCAATACTTCATTGACCTCTTCGTCGGTCACTTTTTTTCCGCCGAAAGACAGAACCTGGTCCAGAAGGCCTTGCCCATCCCGCAACGACCCCTCGGCTTCCCGGGCGAGAAGATGGAGGCTACGGTCGCTAATTTCCATCTCTTCCTGAGCGGCAATCTTCTGTAACTGTTCCACGGTCAAGGCCAGGGGGATGCGCTTAAAATTATACCGCTGGCAACGGGAAAGGATCGTCAGCGGAATCTTATGGGGTTCGGTAGTGGCAAAAATGAAGATAACATGAGGCGGAGGCTCCTCCAGAGTTTTGAGGAGGGCATTGAAGGCCTGGTCCGTGAGCATGTGTACTTCATCGATGATGTAAACCTTGAATTTATTCTTAGCGGGAAGATACCTGACATTCTCCCGGAGCTCTCGAATCTCATCGATGCCCCGGTTGGAGGCCCCGTCAATCTCTACCACATCGACCGCAATACCCGTGCGGATTTCCTGGCAGAAGGCACAGCGATCGCAGGGCTGAGGGGTAGGCCCTTCCTGGCAATTGAGGGCTTTGGCCAAAATCCGGGCGACAGAGGTTTTACCCACCCCGCGCGGGCCAGCAAAAAGGTAAGCGTGCGCTACCCGCTGTCTGGCAATGGCATTTTGCAGGGCCTGAGTGATGGGTTTTTGCCCGATAACTTCCTCAAAGGTTTGAGGCCGCCATTTTCTAGCCAGGACTAAATAGGACATCACCGATCGAGGAAAATGATGATAGCCAGGCTCCCCTGCGGCACACGGAAGTAGTTACGGCCGCTGCTTCCTTCCGGACCTGACGGGGTTGGTAACTTTCCGTTGCGCAGGACCCGGCTATCATAGAGTTAGTTGTAATACATTAGGGTTTCTGGCGCCCTGAACTATATTGAGTTCAGGGCAGCCATGCAACCTACGTGGTGCATGGCGGAGAGAGTGGGATTCGAACCCACGGTCCCGCTTTTGGCGGAACACACGATTTCCAGTCGTGCACCTTCGGCCAACTCGGTCATCTCTCCGTTTATATTATTCAGGACGCAGATTTTCGCAGATGAACGCAGAAAAATCTTTCAATGCTCAAAACAGAACAAAATGGCCTTTTGATTTAAAGCTTTTTTGAATTTTGAATCCTGAAAATCTGCGTTTATCTGCGTCCAATTTTTATTGAATTCTTTGGCGGAGAGGGTGGGATTCGAACCCACGTGGGAGCTTTTGGCCCCCAAGTCGATTTCGAGTCGACCCCGTTACGACCACTTCGGTACCTCTCCTCAGAAAAAATGATTAGCCACAGAGATCACAGAGCGCACAGAGAAATATTAAAATTTAAAGGCTAAAAAAAGCTGCCTTTGGTAATTTTTTATTCTGCTTTTAAGATTATTTCATCTCGACGATCTCTGTCTTACGTACGTTCAACCTCCTTAAATTTTGTAAGAATTATTTAATGAGTTTTATCTGTGTATCCATATCCTTTCTTGTTTTTGTTAATATCTCTGTGATCTCTGTGCCCTCTGTGGCAAAGCATTCTTATCTCCGTTCCTGGAAAAACTGGCGTAAAACAAGCCGGCAATCTTCTTGGCGAACACCCCCGGTAACTTCCACCCGATGATTCTGGCGGGCATCTTCCAACAAAAGGTAAAGCGACCGAACTGCTCCCCCCTTGGGATCTTCCGCCCCAAAGACCAACCTCTTAACCCGCGCTTGGAGGAGTGCTCCGGCGCACATAGCACAGGGTTCCAGGGTGACATAAAGGGTGCTTCCTGCAAGCCGATAGTTACCGAACTTAACCGCCCCTTCCCGGAGTACCAGGATTTCTGCATGGGCCGTAGGATCTGAGAGGCCGATGGGCCGGTTATGGCTTCTGGCGATCATTTGGCCGTTGGCGACTAAGACCGCCCCAATCGGAACTTCACCTTCCTCCCCCGCCTTTATGGCCTCCTCAAGGGCCATAGCCATGAAATATTCGTCCTCGCTATGTACGGGTCGAAGATCGATGGCGCGCTCCGTCTCTTGACGTTAGCTCCCGGAAGGAAAAGGCCATTTTTCAGAGGGATGGCTTGCGAAAAAGTATGATCGTAAGTAAAAAAATTCATTTTCTTTATACCACTTTCCTGCATTTTGTCAAGTTAGAAAGGATGAAGCATCTTCCTACCTCCCTGGGCTCAAAAATATTAGGGAAATTATAAAAAAGAAAGGAAGTGCCCGGATGAAGGATTCCTTGATTTCGAGCTTTTTTTCTGTTAGGTTAGATTAAGAATTTTTAAAATCATGAAATCCCCCATCTTAGAATTTGCCGTTGTCGCGGATGATCTCACCGGCTCCCTGGATACGGGCCTGCAATTCCGTAAAAAGGGTTTGATCACTTTTGTCCCCTTACGAAAAAGTTCCAGACCCAACGGGCAAGTGTTGGTCTTGAACACCGATAGCCGCAACCTTCCTGGAGAGTTCGCCTACCGCCGAGTATACAAAGCCTGCCAAAGCTTAAAAACCCGGGCAATCTATAAAAAGATTGACTCTACTATGAGGGGGAACATCGGGTGGGAAGTTTTGGCGATCCTGGAGGCTCAAAAGATTCCTAAAGCTATTATCGTCCCGACCATTCCCGTCCTTGGCCGGACCGTAGAAAGGGGAATTCTGCGGATCCATGGGGTGCCATTGCTCCGTACCCCTTATGCCAAGGACCCTTTCCATCCCCTATCGAGTTCAAAAATTATAGATCTGTTACAGAAGGAAACGGGGCTGCCCGCAGGCCACATTCCCTTACAACAAGTGAGGCAAGATCCCGCCCGCTTGGCGGAGAGAATTGAAAAAAGCCAGGAGCGAATCCTGGCGATTGATGCAGTTTTACAATCAGATTTGCATGCCATCGCTTCCGCCTGGAAATTAGCATCCGGGAGGGTGTTGGCCTGCGGGTCCGTTGGACTGGCCGACGAAATCGTCTCCTCGCTTCCGGACGGGCCAAAAGGAAAGGCCAAGGTTTTTCATGGCCCTCTTTTAATCATTTCCGCCAGCCGCAATCCTTTGACCGCTGAACAGATCAAAATGGCCCAGGAATACTTTCGCCTCCCTGGGCTTGAACCGGATCTCGGTCGTTTGCTTAACCCCCGCTGGGCTGAGGCAGAATCCGCAGCCATATCCAAGCATTTGGGAAAAATTCTTACCCGGAGCCCTGGCGCCATAATGACGACCACGTTTCAAAAACATATTGCGGGAAAAGAGAGAGCAATACCAAAGGCCCTGGGGAGCGTGGCCGCCCGCCTTTTAAAAAAAAGGCGCCTGGGAGGACTGGTGCTCACGGGGGGCGATCTGGCCATGGGAGTATGCAGACGCCTTGGCGCTTCAGCCCTATCCATTCAGGAAGAAGTCCTGCCGGGAATTCCCTGTAGTCGTTTGACGGACGGACCTTTTAAAGGGCTCCGTCTGGTTACCAAAGCAGGGGGGTTTGGCGAAAAAGACGCCCTTTGGCGCATCATCCATTACCTGAGAGGAAAACATGAAAGCCAGAAAACCTAAAACCCTCATCGCCATCACCATGGGCGATGCCGCGGGAATCGGCCCGGAGATCATCGTGAAGGCCCTGGAACGGAAACAATGGCAGCGCCAAGCTTTACCGGTCGTGATCGGGGACGCCCAGGCCATGGAACAAGCGCTGGCCATCGCCCAAAGCAATCTTAAAATTCAATCCATCGCGGCAGTCGAGCAGGCCAAGGATGACCCGGGAACCATCCCGGTTCTGGACCTGAAAAACATCGATCTGCCGCGACTCCAGCACGGGGGCATTGATCCCATGACCGGAAAGGCGGCCGTAGAGTATATCCAAAAAGCTGTAGCCCTGGCTCTGGAAGGCCGGGTGGGAGCCATCGTAACTGCACCGATCCATAAGGAGGCCATCAACAAGGCCGGATTCCACTACGCCGGCCACACCGAACTTCTATCCCACCTCACGGAGACCAAAGATTATTGCATGCTTCTGGCGCACGGGCCTTTTCGCGTTTCCCATGTAACCACCCATACCTCTATGAGAAACGCTTGCGACCGGATTAAAAAAGACCGGGTCTTAACCGTAATCCGCCTGACCCATGAATTTTTAAAACAACTGGGGATCGAAAATCCCCGGATCGGAGTTGCCGGTCTGAACCCCCACTCCGGAGAAGATGGCCTTTTTGGGGATGAAGAAAAGAAGGAGATCATTCCGGCAATCGAAGAAGCCAAAGGGAAGGGGTGGCTGGTAGAGGGGCCTGTACCGCCTGATACCGTCTTTACCAAGATGAAAGGGAAGCAGTATGACGCTGTGGTGGCCATGTATCACGACCAGGGGCATATTGCCGTGAAGCTCGTCGGCTTCTCCATGAAGCCCGGGGGTAAGG
>JAOUFX010000330.1 GCA_029857975.1 Deltaproteobacteria bacterium
GCTGGTTCATGATTTTTGGGAAGAAGTTTTAATCGTCGAAGGGGAGTTAATCGACCTGGCCAAGAAGCAAACCTTTGGTGCGGGGTTTTACGCCTGCCGCCCCCCCGGAATGAAACACGGTCCTTACCATATCCCCCGGGGGTGTACCACTTTTGAAATCCGCTATTACGAGGAGAAAGGCCGGTAGATCAAGAAAGAGAAGACGGGGGGAAAAGATGAAGGTTGCTTCCATTCAGATGAAAGTTGGCGACGAGAAAAAATCTCAGCGGATTGAACGGGCGGAGGCGCTATTGGATCAGGTCAAGGGGTCTGACCTCGTCATCCTCCCGGAGATTTGGAATATCGGCTACTTTTCTTTTGACCGTTATTCAGAAGAAGCAGAGACGCTCAGTGGCGAGACAACTCAAAGGATGGCGGCCAAGGCCAAGGAACACGGGTTCTACCTGCATGCCGGAAGTATCGTGGAGAAAAAGAATGGGAAATTGTTCAACACGAGCCTGTTGTTGGGCCCGGACGGGAAACTGGTGGCCACCTATCAGAAAATTCACCTTTATGGTTACGGATCGCAGGAGAGTCAAATCCTATCCCGGGGAAAAGAGGTGGTGGTGGTCGAGACTCCATGGGGGAAAATGGGGATGGCTACCTGTTATGATTTAAGGTTCCCAGAAATATTCAGGGCCATGTTAGATAAGGGCGCCGAGCTTTTTTTGGTAACCTCGGGATGGCCCTATCCCCGGCTGGAGCATTGGATCATGTTGAATCGAGTGCGAGCCATAGAAAACACGGCATTTTTGGTTTCCAGCAATTGTGTGGGAACCAATCGTGGGGCTCAATTTTGCGGCCACAGTATGATGGTAAATCCCTGGGGAGTCATTCTGACCAGCGGCGGAGATGAGGAGTGTCTTTTAAAGGCGGAAATCGATATGGACAAGGTGACGGCTGTTAGGGGAACATTTCCAGCCGTGAGTGATCGGGTTCTGTAAAGACAAATGATTTTCATTCCGGGAAGCAATCGATAGGGGACGGCCGCAGAGGTTGTAATCACAGGCTGCCGGGGATGCCCAATCCAGCGGCAGGGAGGAGAAATCATGGCTGATGTATTTGAATGGATGGATGAATGGGGCCCGGAGAAAATCATCGTGGTCCATGATACGAAGACGGGGATGAAAGGGATGTTGGTGATCGATAATACCGCCCGGGGGCCGGGGAAGGGCGGGTGCCGTATGGACGCGAATATGACCCTGCTGGACTGCTTCCGTTTAGCCCGGACCATGACCTGGAAGTGGGCGATGGCCGATATTTTCCTCGGGGGCGCCAAGGCGGGGATCCGGAATGACCCTCAATCTCCCCACAAGGAGGCGATCATCCGCGCTTACGTGAAAAAGATACGCAAGTTCCTGCCGGACGAATACGTTTTCGGTAACGACATGGGTTTCGCGGAGAAGGATGGAGCCATTGCCCTGGATGAGATGGAAGACATGAAGGCAGCAGTGGGGACGCCGGCGGAACTGGGAGGATTGCCTTATGATGAGCTGGGGATCACCGGCTATGGAGTGGTGGAAGCGGCGGAGTGTGCGGCGCCCTACCGGAATATAAAATTGAGTAAAGCGACGGTGGCGATTCAGGGTTTTGGGGCGGTAGGGGCCTTTAGCGCCAAGTTTATCAAGGAGAAAGGGGCGAAAGTGGTGGCGATCTCTTCAAGGGAGGGGGCGCTTTACGACCCGCAGGGGTTGAAAGTAGACCAACTGCTATCCCTCAAGGAGAAGTGGGGGGACAAGGCTGTTTTGAAATATGGCCAAGGCCAACAGATTCCTTTAGGCCAAGAATTAGAGGTGGAAGCAGACATATTGATTCCGGGGGCGACGGGAGACCAGATTACCGAAAAAAACATGAAAAAGGTGAAGGCCAAAATGATTGTGGAAGGCGCGAATTTCCCTACCGCGGAGGCGGCGCAGAAATATTTCCATAAAAAAGGAATTTTGATAGTGCCGGATTTTGTGGCCAATGCCGGCGCCGTGATAAGTACCGGCAAGGCCATGGACAACCGATATTCCTGCGACATCCTCGAGACCCAGGAAGTGTACGCTTCGGTAAAGCGGAAAATGTGGAAGAACGTGGGTATGGTATTGGATGAATCCAAGAGAAGCAAGAGGTTGCCGCGGGTGGTGGCTCTGGCCATTTCCCAGGAGCGAGTAAGGAAGGCGATGGAGCTTCGGGGAAGGATTCCTACACCTTACCAAAACCATGATTACCAGCCTCGTCTATCAAGGTCTTAAAAAGGCCTGGGCGGCTTAAGGTTTGTCCGGAAAGGATTAAAGATGGCCGATTTCTCCATTGTGGGAACCCGGTATGGAAGGATCGATGGCCAAGATAAAGCCACCGGAATGGCCGAGTACATTAATGACCTGAAGTTCCCCGGAATGCTTTATGGAAAGATTTTGCGTAGCCCATACTCCCATGCCCGGATCGTCCACATCGACACTACCCGGGCAGAAAAATTGATCGGGGTACGGGCCGTGGCCACTGTGGCGGACACCCCCAAGAAAAAATATGGTTCTTACCGTTCCGGGGTGAAGGACGAGCTGATCTTTGCCCAGGAGAAAGTGCGGTATGTGGGGGATGAAGTGGCGGCGGTTGCCGCCATCGATGAGGAGACTGCCTACGAAGCTCTATCCCTGATCCGAGTCGAATACGAACAGTTGCCTGGGGTCTTTCGCCCGGAAGAAGCGATCAAACCCGGAGCCCCCAAAGTTCACGATGAGGTAGAGAACAATATTGTCTCCCATGCGGTCACTTTACGGGGGGATATCGAGAAAGGATTTAAAGAGGCCGACTTCATCTTCGAGGATCGATTTGAGACTCCTTTGCAAATTCATGCCTACCTGGAGCCGGTGGGCTGCATCGCGGCCTGGGATACGAATGGCAAATTAACCCTCTGGGCTCCCTCGCAGAATCCTTCCTGGTCGCGCTTTATTTATTCGGAAGCCTTGGATGTCCCCATGGGAAAACTGCGAGTGGTTCAGACTTGCATCGGAGGAGCTTTTGGGGGCAAGTTGGAACAGAAGCAATATCTCATTGCCGCCATCTTAGCCCAAAAAGCGAAGAGGCCGGTGAAGATCATAAATAATCGGGATGAGGAGTTCCAAACCTCCATGCCCCGCGTTCCCATGGTCATCTACCTGAAGATGGGGGTGAAAAAGAATGGGCTGCTTACGGCCAAGGAACACCGGATTTACGCGGATAACGGAGCTTATACCAAATACGCTACGGCCGTGCTCAACTTGGGGACCTACCGGGTGGATGGTCTTTACCGGCTACGAAACATCCGGAATGAAAATTATTTGATATACACCAACAAGGTTCCAACTTCCGCCTTTCGGGGCTTCGGCAATCCCCAAATTACCTTTGCCGTTGAGTCGATGCTTGATCAACTGGCTGAAGGGATCGGGATGGACGCCCTGGAATTGCGGCTGCGCAATGCCGCTGAGGCGGGCGACATCACGGCCCACGGTTTTCAATACGTAAGCTGTGGGCTGCGGGAATGTTTGCAGAAGACCGCTGAGGCCATTGAGTGGAAAGCGAAGAGAGGGCAAAAAAATCTCCGCCGCGGAGTGGGGATTTCGGCCACCAGTCACGTCTGCGGCAACCGTTCTTTCTTTCCCCTCTTTGACGGAGCCACGGCCTACGCCCGGGTGGATGAAGGTGGAAAGGTTAAAATCTTGACCGGGGAAGTGGAAGTCGGACAGGGACTGCTCACCGCTTATGCCGCCATCTGCGCCGAAGAAATGGGAATTCCGATCCGTGAGGTAACCGTAGAACCACCCGATACCGATATCGCCCCCTTCGGCTTGGGGACTTGGGGTGATCGGGGAACCTTCATCGGCGGCAGCGCGGTTAAGCTGGCTGCGGCCGATGCCAAAAAACAAATCCTGGAGGTAGGTGCCGAGATGCTCGAGGCCAATACCTCCGATCTGGATTGCCAGGAAGGAAAGGTTTTCGTCAAGGGATCTCCCCATAAATCTATCCTTTTTGAAGAGGTGGCGAGTGCTGCCGTATACCGCCGGGGCGGGTCTCCGGTGATGGGCAAAGGCACCTTCATCCCTGCTTCCGAATTAGCTGATGAGACGCGGTATGGTAATATTTCCGGAACTTACGCCTTTGGAGCCCAGGCTGCCGAAGTTGAAGTACATGAAGAAACAGGAGAAGTCAGAATCCTGCAAATCGCTGCGGCCCATGATGTGGGCCAGCCGATCAATACCACCATGGCCGAGGGTCAGATCGAAGGGGCGACGGTTCAGGGGATGGGTTATGCCCTATCAGAAGAAGTGCAATATGAACAAGGCGTTATGTTGACGCCGAATTTTCTTGACTATCGTATTCCCACTTCTCTGGATGCACCCCCCATGAAAACGTTCCTGGTGAAGACCGTAGACCCTGGCCCGTTTGGGGCGAAGGGAGTGGCTGAACCGGCCATGACCCCTACGGCTCCGGCAATCGCCAATGCCATCTGCGATGCCATCGGGGTACGCATCAGAACCCTGCCCATCACCCCGCAAAAAATTTTGGAGGCGCTGAAGAAGAAAAAATAAGTGTCAGTGTGAGTGTCAGTTTCAGTCGTAATATCTTTTTTACTCACCCTCACACTCACGACTGACACTGTTTTTCCATGGAGGATTTATGAAGGTACAAATTCAATTGCGGGTAAATGGTCTGGTCTACAAAGTAGAAGTTGAGCCTCGCCGCACCCTCCTGGAGCTAATCCGGGAGGACCTGGAGTTAACCGGGACTAAAGAGGGCTGCGGCCTGGGGGAATGCGGGACCTGTACGGTTTTGCTCGACGGGAAGCCCATTAAATCCTGTAT
>JAOUFX010000332.1 GCA_029857975.1 Deltaproteobacteria bacterium
TCCCGCTGGAGGGAGTTCCTATGAGTGAAGAATTCAGGATGGTTTGGGCGGAACCACTGGCCGCTTTCTGCCAGAGGGTCTTTGAAAAGATGGGTGTGCCTACCCAGGATGCTCGCACCACCTCCGAAGTTTTAGTAATGGCCGATCTGCGGGGAGTCGATTCGCATGGTGTAGCCCGCCTGAGGCGCTATTACACGGGATTGAAAAACGGGGTAATGGTTCCGAAGCCGGAAATGAAGGTTGTCCACGAGTCGCCTCTTACGGCTCTTTTGGATGGAGGCGCGGCCTTGGGTCAAGTGGCCGGATTAAGAGGCATGACGATGGCCATCGAGAAAGCGATGACCAGCGGTGTTGGGTTTGTATCCGTTCGGAACAGCAATCATTACGGCATTGCCGGCTATTACTCCCTCCTAGCCCTGAAGCACGATCTTATCGGTATCTCCTTGACCAACTCGGACGCTTACGTAGTTCCTACTTTTGGCCGGGAGGTGATGCTGGGAACAAACCCCATTAGCGTAACCATCCCCACCGGGAAGGAAAGACCGTTTGTTCTGGATATGTCCACTGCCGTGGCGACTTTAGGCAAAGTGGAAGTTTACAGTCGGATGGGCAAAAGGCTTCCCCCGGGGTGGGCCACGGACGAGAAAGGCCAGTCTTGCGACGATCCGGCAAGGGTCCTAAGGAACATCCGGAGCCGAGCCGGCGGGGGACTTTTGCCACTGGGAGGTGAAAGGGAAGAGTTCGGGGGGCATAAAGGATACGGGCTGGACCTTTTAGTGGACATCCTGAGCGGGGTCCTTTCGGGGTCCGGGAATACCAATCTACTTTACCCCAAGACTCCGGAAGGCCAGCCTCTCCCTTCTCGAGTAGGCCATTTTTTCGGCGCCCTGCGGGTTGATCTCTTCCGTCCGCTGGAAGAGTTTAAAAGGGATATGGATGACCTCATTCGCCGGCTGAAGAAATCGGCCAAAGCGGAAGGGCAGGAGCGAATTTACATTCATGGCGAGAAAGAGTTTGAGCTTGAGGAAAAATACCGGAAGGGGGGAATTCCGCTCTATTTCAAAGTCTACGAAGACTTGCAAGCCATAGCTGGGGAAGTAGGCGTTCATTTCGATCTATGATTGAAACTTTTATCTACCTGAAAAACTTCATTACCGACAAATACGTTGCTTCCATTACTCCCACCTTTCGATCGGCCGTGGAAAAAGTCTGCGGAAAAATGGACTTTAACGACCGGCGATTAATTGTTGAATATGGGCCGGGAACCGGCGCTTTTACCGTCAACCTTCTGAATAATATGACGGACAATTCCCGCTTGATCGCCATTGAACGTAACCCGAACTTTTGCCGGATCTTGGAGAAAGACCCTCTGGACCCCCGCTTAAAGATCTTTAACGATTGCGCCGGGAATGTTCTTGATATTCTTAAGGCGTGTGAGGAGGGGGAGGCGGATTACATCATTTCGGGGATCCCTTTCTCCCTGCTTTCCCTGGAAACAAAATTACGCATCTTAAACAATGCTTATTCCGCCCTGAAAGAAGGTGGAAAGTTTTTGGCCTACCAAAATTTCTTCCAGCTGCCGGAATTTTTAAAAAATCATCTCGAAAATATCTTTCAGGATGTTCGGACGCAGTATGTTTTTCAGTCCTTTCCTCCACTGGTTGTCTTCGAAGCGCTAAAAAGCAATGGGAACTCTGGAACTTTCCGGCTTCCAGAGGGTACTGCGCCCTGAAGAATCCTCAACCGACCCTTTTGGCCCAAGATTAATAAGCCTCGCCGATCTGGATTTTTCTCAACAAGGCAAGTTGATCGGCAATCCCCTGGACCGAGTTTAATCCGGCCCACTCCAAGAGACCGGGTAAAACTTCTTCCGGCTCCCGGCGCGGGAAAGGGCCGGCGGCAAGGTAATGGATTAGTTTCATGGTCTTTAACCCATCGAACCACCCATGAAATCCCGAGAGCATGGCAGAAGGGCTGTGAAAATTTTTTTTCAATTTGTTCCAAACGACGGGAAATTGAACTCTATCCAGGAAATCTGTCAGCGGTAAGTGAGCCCCTTTGGTTTTATCCCGGATTTCTTCTCCCGGAGCATCTACGTTGTGAGCAACCAGATCCAGCCAGTCTTTTAAAACCTGGAAACATGCGGTTTGATAAAAAAGGATGGCTCCTTCTTCTTTGTCCAGCAGCCGGAAGATACTTCTTCCGGTTCCGAATGGAACGCGATGGGAAGCCCTGGCCGAAGGGTAAACCACTGTGCCCCGAACCCGACCCACCCCGCCTGTCTTGGCGAGATGCTGCAAAAAATAAAAATCCTCTCCAGCCACGCGGGTGTTCATTCCTCCTGCTCGGGCATAGGCCGCGGCCGTACAAGCCATGGTGCTCCCGACAGTATGAAAGGCATAGGGGGAAAGAGCTCGAGCAAGTCCCAAAACATAAGCGCGGAGGAAGAGTTCATAGCGTTGGATCGCGGTTTCTTGCTCCACGGTGGTTCCCTGCTGGTGGCAGAAAGGAATTATCGCTCCGGATGCTTGCGCATCCCCGAAGTGGCCCAACAATGCCCTTAAATAATCAGGCCGGACGAGGGTATCTGCATCCAGCGAAATGATGAGCGGGGCAATTTTTTCATAGTCGAGCCGAGTAAGAGCCAAGTCCATTCCAATCTTACGGGCTAAGCCCACTCCGCCTGTCTTTATGGGCAATTCCAGTCCTGCGGAAGCCGCATCTACCCAACCCAGGCACAAGCCGCTCAAGAGATGATTTTTCGCTGCCAGCATTTGCAGAGTTTGCTGATTGTCTAATTTATCGCTGAGGGGGGCATCCTGGTGATGGTTGACCACTACCAGGATCAAGAAACGGGAAAGGAGATCAGCAGGGTTTTGGGCCAGAGATGCGAGGGTGGCCAAGAGGTATTGAGCTTCAGCCAGGGCAGGAATCAGCACGACGCCGCAAAAACCTTCCTGCTCTGTCCCGGCAATTTTCCATGGACCTTTAATGCTGCGTGATTGCAAGTATTTAGCAATTGGAAAAGGTATGGAGGACATTTCATACACCCTTTTTTATCCGAATGACTTGACTGACCTCTTTTTCTTTTATAAGATTGGGCATTTCGTAGAATAAATTTAAAAATAACAACCATAGATTTCACCACTTACTTTGCCGCAGAAGGGAAACCTGATGCCCACCCGAGAAGACTATTTACAGCAGCCCCTAGAGAAGCGTCTTGAGCGTTTGGAACGCACACCCGGCGAAATTGCCACCGCGCTTCACGGTCAGAATGATGCCGTATTGTCCCGTCGGCCCAATCCCCAAAACTGGGCGGCCAAAGAAGTCGTGTGCCACCTTCGAGACATTGAGGAACAGTTCATTCTGCGCTTTCGGTCAATGCTGGCGATGGAAGAGCCGAAATTCCTCACCCTGGGAGACATGCCCAGTCATCCGGCCGAGTGGGGAATAGTAGAGGGGGATGGCCTCCCATTTGACCCTGCCCGGTGGGCCGAAGAACGGCAATATCTCGGCAATGAAACCGGTTTGGCATTAACTGCTTTTGACAAGCGTCGTGAGGAAACCCTTGTCTTCCTCCGCCGCCTTAGGCCCGAGCAATGGCGGCGCGGCAGCCTCCACACGACCCTCGGCCGCATGACCTTCAGCGACTGGGTGGCTCTCATCGCGGCCCACGACGACAACCACCTCAACCAGCTCAAACGCGCACTTGAAGGCCGTGCCTGAGCCGCGGTGGAGCCAGTGTTGATACTTAGGATTTAAAGCTCTGGGCAATAGACTGTTTTAGGATTGCACCTGCCGGATCTTTATCCCCATCCACCCAGCGAATCGCTATTCCCTGACGTTCCATGCGGCGGAACCAGGTTTCTTGACGCTTGGCCAACTGGTGGATGGCGCTGTTGAGCTTCTGGAACATATCATTCTTATTATTCCAGACCCCTTTTAAATACTGAGCTACGAAGCGGTATTCGAGACCGTAAAACTCCAGGATCTCCAGGGGGATTCCGGTATAATGGAGCCGGGTAACTTCTTCGATCAAGCCTTGATTTAGCCGTTCTTTGAGGCGCTGGGTAATCCTGCGACGTAAAGCCTCCCTTTCCCACTTTATTCCAAAAACGAGCAGCGAAAGTTCAGGAAGGGGAGGTACGTTCTGAACCTCTCTCTGGAATTCAGCGATTTCAATAGCCCTGGTCAGGCGATTGCGATCAAGCAGATCGGTGGTGTTGTGGAGTTTAGGATTTATCTGTCTGAGGCGGGCGGCCAAATTTTCAACGGCAAGAGAGGCAAGCTCTTGCCGTAAAGGAAGATTTTCGGGAACCTCTATGAGCTCGTACCCCCTCAGGACAGAATCGAGGTACATTCCGGTTCCCCCGACCAAGAGGGGAAGGTGACCACGGGCTTGGATCTCCTGGAAGGCTTTTCGAAAACGGCGCTGGAATTCAAAGACATTGAATTCATATCCCGGATCGACGATGTCGATGAGGTGGTAGGGAACAGAACCGTATTCTTCCAAATCCTTGCCTGTGCCGATGTCCATCCCCCGGTAAACCTGCCTTGAATCTGCGGATATGATTTCTCCCTTCAGTGCCCGAGCGACTTGAACGGCAACCCGCGTTTTTCCGGAAGCATTGGGCCCCAAAATAACCAGAAGATTGTAGGACATTGCCCCTTTACTCCCCGTTTGGTTTTCGGAAGCTCCAATTTCCAATTTAGTAGGTGTTGGCTAATCTGTCAACGATTTGAATTTCTTGCCCACCTTCACTTTTAAATTTTTAGAGAATTTTCAATCCTGGAGAGGCAGGAAGATACTTCGTTTGGCCAAGGAGGCGGTTGTACGTTACTATTT
>JAOUFX010000331.1 GCA_029857975.1 Deltaproteobacteria bacterium
AAGAACAAGCTGGCCGTGGCCGGAATGAAGGCAATGAACAGGATAAAAAGGATTAACCACGGCCTCCCTTCAGCATTGCTCATCTATCCCTCCCATGATAAGGACTGCAAGGCGAAAATAGCACTGCACGTGAATAAAAACAGGATACACAGTAATGGCGAAGAGCGCAAGGCCGGCAGCTAAAAGCCTGGGTGCGTAAGATGAAAGTTCTTACCTGCCGGAAAATCCTTTGGTTGCCCCAGCGGTGGCTATTGGGAAGCTCAATGAATTAGTCCGCGGATGGGAGTTAGTGTTACTTTGTAATGGCAGCCGAACCCCGACTATGGTCAGACATTGCACCTTACAGCTTGCATTCAATTTATGCTTTCCTTTGAGCCTTATAGCAGCATATAATAATATGCCTTTGCCCGAAAGGATCTAAAGATATTAAGGGAAAAGTCCTAGAAATTCTTCCAAAGGAAGAGGCAGTTTCCTGCGGTTTTTTTGTTGTCGAGATCCTGGAGGGTGCCAGGAATGAAAAGGACTTTCAATCTCTTCAGGATTCTCTTATGGCATTTCCGCAAATTCCTATCGATGATAATGTCATCGCGAGAGCGTCGAAATGGAGTTTTTTATTGGGCCGAAAGGGCAAGGCTGTTTCGACCACCAACCTTATTATCGCAACGGCTGCCTATAAAAAAAGACCGGCTTATACAAGCAGATAGCGATTTCGAGTTGATATCATCGGTAGTTGGTTTGGACGAAGAAAAAATAGAATTGAATTAAAAAAGCGAGACAAACCGGATTGGCAATAATAAAAGGCAAGAGGCGAAAGGTTATCGGAAAGAGCAAAACGTGGAGCACGAAACCGGTAACACGAAACTTAAACCCTCAACGTCATATAATTGAAAGGATCGAGAATGCTTGAATATTCGTTTAGTCCTACTGGTGAAAAGTTTCCATTGCCGCAGCCGGAAGATTATTTAAAAGAATTTGAACGGCTGAAGAAATTGGTTAAGAACCAACGGGCCATGGGGAGGGAGATTGTTGTGGTCATGGGCCTGGGATTCGTGGGCGCCCTGATGGCAGCGGTTGTAGCTGATGCTGAAGATAAAAAGAAAAAATCAACCAAGTTCGTCATCGGCATGCAGCGGCCCAGCACGCGAAGTTATTGGAAGACGCCACTTCTGAACCGCGGTTTGCCGCCGGTTAGTTCCGAAGACCCGGAAGTTGCCCCCATGATTCATCGTTGCGTGAAGGAGAAAAAAACGCTGATTGCCACCTATACCTACGATGCCCTCAAGCTGGCCGATGTAGTCGTGGTGGATGTCCAGTGCGACTATTTAAAGGAATCTCTGGGAAACGTGCAGGCTGGCCGGGCCGACATGGAGGCGCTGGAAGAATCCATGGAGATCATTGCCAATCATATTCCTCCGGAGACACTGGTCTTGATCGAAACCACGGTGGCTCCGGGAACCACCGAACAAGTCGCCTACCCCATCATAAAAAAGGTGTTTCGAAAGCGTGGGATTGCCACCGATCCGGTATTGGCCCATAGCTACGAACGGGTTATGCCCGGAAGAAATTATGTTTCCAGCATCCGAGATTTCTGGCGGGTTTGCAGCGGGGTCAACGAAGAAGCCACAAGAAGGGTGGTTAAATTTTTAAAAGAGGTAATCAATACAGAGGAATACCCCCTTTCTGTGCTCGATAAGCCCATCGAATCAGAGACGGCGAAGATTGTGGAGAACAGCTTCCGGGCCACGATTCTGGCGTTTCTTGACGAATGGAGCCTGTTTGCAGAACGGAACGGTGTTGACCTGATCAAAGTGATCCAGGCAATCAAAGTCCGGCCGACGCACAGCAACATAATTTTCCCAGGGCCAGGGATCGGCGGTTATTGCCTTCCTAAGGATGGCGGTTTGGGCCTTTGGGCTTACCAACATATTCATGGCTGGGAGGATGATATATTCAAGATTACTCCGTTGGCCATTGATATTAACGACACCCGGTCATTGCATGTAGCCCAGCTTACCCGCGATGCTCTGCGCAACATGGGCCGGCCGATAGCATCCGCGGAGATCCTGCTCTTAGGAGCGTCGTACCGGGAGGATGTCGGCGATACGCGATACAGCGGTTCTGAGCTGATCGTGCGGCGGCTGACCGAGATGGGAGCGGAATTGAGGGTGCATGACCCTTATGTCTTGCACTGGTGGGAATTTGAAAAGCAGGATGAATATCCCGCATCTTCCCAGAGTCTGAAAAGGTTTTTTCGAGGCCAGGAGAAATTAAAAGATCTGCGCGTCGCTCAGGATCTTAAAGAGTCCCTGTCCGGGACAGATGCGGTAATTTTGGGCGTAAGACACAAGCATTACCTGAACCTCGACCCGGACGAAGTAGTGAAAATGGTCGGAGGCCCGATCGCCGTGATCGACTGCTTTGGGATTTTGGATGATGACAAAATCAGGCGTTACTTTGAACTGGGATGTGAAGTGAAAGGACTGGGAAGAGGACATGTGAAAAGGATTAAAGACGAAGTAAAACAAAGCAGGACTGAAGACTGAGAAGAAAGGAAACAAGTGAAGGGGAGATGTAAGTAAAATTTATTTTTTAGCGGAGTCTCTTTTTTTAATGCAAGTCTGCCCTGACTTTTTAATTTCTCTGCCACATTTCCAGCATTGCAGAGGGACCAATCGGGCAGTACGCAACCGAGCTTTAGTGACAAAATTTTGGGTGCGGCAATGGGGGCAAGAATAAATCATTTTTTCATTGGGACGCAGATAAACGCAGATTTTCAGGATTTCAAGAATATTATATTAAAAAGCTATTTAACACTTGAATATATAATAATTTGTTAATTTTTTAAGAGATTTATATCCGCGTATATCTGCGCCAATCTGCGTCCAAAAATATTTTTGCTCCGAACTATTTATTCCGCATTCCGCAATCCAATTCTCCATTCATAAGTCCATCTCCGCAATTCTTCTTATTCCCAGGCGCATGGGAATGATGACGGCCACTCCCATCAGTACAGCCACCCCCGCAAAGGAGAGAACGATGCCGGTCCACTCCAAGGAGGAAAGAGCGCGCTGGTGGAACTCGCCCATAAAAATCGTATAGACTGGCCAGGCTTCAAGAATGACAACGCCCCCAATGAAAAGCATACTCAAAATCATGAAAAAAAACCCTCCGAAACCCGAGGCGATTTGGGCCGCATTCTCCACCCGAAAGCGCGGGTACATGGCTCCTACACCGATGCCCAGGCTAACGATTCCAAACGCCATGAAAAAAATAGTTACGCCAGAGAGGATCATCATGAAAGGAGAAACCCGCAAAAAATAGTTGGATAAAAAAATTAAGACTTCGGCCAGGATGAGGAGGGGGAAGAGGCTCATTAAGAATTTACTCCGCAGGAAGCTGCGCAGGGATACCGGAGCGGAACGGATGATCCAAAAGGAGGATCCTTCCAGACTTACCGCCGGAAAAACGAATCGGCCTGCGACCGCCGAAAGAACAAAACCGGCCAGGCCCATGTTGAGGAAAGAGATCAGGTTTTGGAGAAAAAAAGTCGGCATGGGGGATTTGTCCAGGGGAAGGACGCTAAAATTATAAAGATAGACTACCACTAAGGCGGAGAGTAGGAAGAGCTGTGCCCACTGGGTAGTATCGCGGAAAAAGCATTTAAAGTCTTTTATGGCCAGGGCTTTTAGGCGAGGATCCAGGGGTCGGCTTATTTGCCGCATAAAGCGGTTGATAAGGGGGCTCTGGGTGAGACGGGCTCGGCGGGCTTCTTGCGATTTGTTCCACCCGTTAAAAAACAAACCCCCGGAGGCCCAGTTCCCCAATACGCCCATTGCCCCGGCTGTGGACCAAAGCAATCCGAGAAAGAAACCGCTGTTTGCCCGATCCCCCTGGTAAAAGGGGAGCAAGGATTCGGTAGCCCAGAAACTGGGCAGGAACGGCCATGATGGAGTGTTCAGGGCGGTAAAATATTCTACCAGCCCGGCAAAGGATTTGGGGTCGACCAGACGTTCCGGTTGGAGGAAGCGCAAGAGAAAATAGAGGCCGATGACCAAGATAACAGATAGCAAAAAAAGAATTTCTTTGGTTCGGCGGGCCGGGAAAATATTTACCAGAACCATAGAAAATAGCGTTCCCAGCGCTGCCGGGATGATCAGAAAAGGAATGAGGGTGCCTATTAATACCAGGTAATATTCCAGGGAAGAGCGGTAAACCCACCCGTAGGCAAAAAAAACCGGCAGCCCGAAAAGAAGGACCATCCAGGAACTATGGATGGCAGTCTCGGTCAGCCGGGCATAATAAAGCCGGTTGAAAGAAACAGGGCAGGAAAGTACAAGGTGTAAATCCTCGGCCAGGAAGAAAGTCGAAAGAGAAGAAATCATATTGCTGAAGAGGAGAATGGAAAAGAAAGTAAGCAGCATCATCGCCAACAGTTTGGAAGCAAGCAGGTCGCCGAAGAGGTCCACGCTACGGAAGTAAAGCAGAACCCGCTGGAAAACCCAAAAGGTCAAGACCCAGAAGCCAACAGCCAGGAAAGCCAGAAGCAAGGGTTTTAAAAGGGAACGCTTTTCCGAATGGCCCCAGCGGTTGGTCAGGCCCATTATTTTGGGCCGGAGCAGAATCGGCCAAGCTTTAGTGAAAACTCGATTCATTCCAGCAATTCTCCCGCCTCCTCTTCCCCAGTCAGTTTGAGAAAAAGAGATTCCAGCCGGGCATCGGCCGTTTTGGATTTATCCCGGAGTTCCTGCATGGTACCAAGGGCGATCACTCTTCCCTCGTTTATAATACCAATCCGCTGGCAGACTTCTTCGGCGAGTTCGAGGGTATGAGTGGACATGAAAATCGA
>JAOUFX010000333.1 GCA_029857975.1 Deltaproteobacteria bacterium
CTCTTCAATCTCCCGCGGATATACATTATAACCGCTGCAGATGATCATGTCTTTTTTCCGGTCGACGATATAGAAATAACCCTCTTCATCCATACGCCCGATATCCCCGGTATAGAGCCACCCATGGCGCAGAGTCTTCTTGGTCTCTTCCGGCCGATTCCAATATCCCAGCATGACCTGGGGACCCCGGATGCACAGTTCCCCTTCTTCCCCCGGGGGAAGGTCTTTCTCCCCTGTTTCCAGGTCGACGATTTTGGCGTCTGTATCGGGCCGGGGCAATCCGATGCTGCCAATTTTGCGTTTTCCCAGAAAGGGGTTGGCATGGGTCACCGGGGAAGCTTCGGTCAGACCATACCCCTCGCTAATTTTCGCGCCCGTTAATTCTTCAAAACGCTTTTGGGCTTCGATGGGCATGGGAGCGGACCCGGAACTGCACACCCGGATGGAAGAGATATTATACTTCTTCAATTGGGGATGGTTGATAATCGCCATGTACATGGTCGGAACCCCGGGAAAGCGGGTAGGCTTGTAAAGGTTGATGGCTTCCAGAGCCTCGTCAATGTTGAAGCGGGGCAAAAGGATGATGGTGGCGGCTAATTCAATGGCCTCATTCATGGCCACGGTCATCCCGTACACATGAAAAAAGGGAAGGGCCGCAAGCATTCTCTCCTGTCCTTTTACTGCATCCTGGTTCCAGCTGACACACTGGAGGACATCGGAAACCAGGTTGCGGTGGGTCAGCATGGCCCCTTTGCTGAAGCCCGTGGTACCTCCGGTATATTGCAGGACGGCCACCTCGTCGGGGTTCACCTGCACAACGGGTTGAGGCAGGCGTCTTCCCCTATCAACCAGCTCCGCGTATTCGTAAACCCCTTCGGCCTCGGCTGTTCCCGCTATTTGCCCGGTCCTTTCACCGCCGGTCTCATGGAGATCAGTAAGGATGATGGTCTTCAAGGGGATTTTTTCCTTCACCGCTTCCAAACGGGGATAAAAATCTCTCAGAGCCAAGATGGTTTCCACCCCGGCATCCTTCAGCTGGAATTCCAACTCTCTCGCGACATACATCGGATTCACGTTGACGACGATCCCGCCGATTTTAAGGATGGCGTAGTAGGCTGCTATATACTGGGGGCAATTGGGGAGCATAATGGCCATGCGCTGACCCTTCTTCAGGCCTAACTGGGCAAGGCCCGAAGCCACGTTGGCCGCCTCTTCCCCCAGCTGACGATAGGTGATTTTCCGGCCCTGAAAAATGACGGCTTCCTTTTCGGGAAAATTCCTTACCGCGTTATCCAGAAACCGATACAAAGGGATATCCGGATATTGAATATGATAAGGGACTCCAGGTTCGTAGAATTTAAGCCACGGCTTTTCCATTTCCTTCAACGTTCCTCCCAGTGTGGATCAATGCTTAACGCCGGAAATTTTCCAAGCCCCCAAGGCACGGAAAACCTTACACCCCAAGGTAGGCCTGTTTTACTTTTTCTTCGTTCAGCAACTGTTGGGCTTTTCCGGCCAGGACGATCTCTCCGGTCTCCATAACATATCCGCGGTCGGCGAGGTTTAAAGCGACCGCTGCGTTTTGTTCTACGAGGAGGATCGTCATTCCTCTCCGGTTTATTTCTTTTATGACTTCTGTGATCCGGTCAACGAGTAAAGGGGCAATTCCCAAGGAAGGCTCATCGAGCATCAATAATTTTGGTCCGGACATCAGGGCTCGTCCGATGGCCAGCATCTGTTGCTCGCCGCCGCTCAACGTTCCCGCCAGCTGTTCTTTTCTTTCTTTGAGTACGGCAAAAAGATCAAAAACCTTTTCCATGCTCTCCTGGATCCCCTCTTTGTCTTCCCTGCGAACATAGGCCCCCAAGATCAGGTTTTTCAACACCGTCATTTGGGGAAAAAGCTTCCTGCCCTCGGGACAATGAGAAAGACCCAGCCTGACGATGGCCTCTGGATCCAAATGCTCGATCTTTTGATCCTCAAACTCAACCGACCCTTTTTTAGGTCTGATAAACCCTGAAATAGTCCTGAGAAGGGTTGTTTTCCCGGCCCCATTTGCTCCGAGGATAGTGATCAACTCCCCTTGGGCCACTTCCATGGAAACCCCTTTCAAAGCCTGAGCCCTGCCATAGTAGGTTTCTAATTCATGCACTCTTAGCAGCATAGCTTTTCCCTAAGTAGGCTTCGATTACCCTTTGGTCCTGGCCGACTTCTTTGGGTGTTCCTTCGGTAATCTTGCGCCCATAGCTAAGAACCATAATGCGGTCGGGTAATTCCATCGCTACCTTCATTTTGTGCTCAATAAGAACTATAGTTATTTTTTTCTCCTTGATCTTCTTGATGAGGGTGATCAGGCTACTAATCTCCCTTAAATTCACTCCACCGGTGGGTTCATCCAGCAAGAGCAATCGGGGTTCGGTAGCTAAGGCCATACCTATGGATAAGCGCTTTTGAGCTTCTTGAGTGAGATTGCCGGCGATCATCTTCCGTTCATGGGTTAGCCCAACGAATTCCAATAGCTCTTCGGCCTTTTGCCGGCATTCTGCTTCCTCTTGGCTGTGACGACGCCCCCCCAATATAGTCCCCAAGAGAGCCGCTCTGATCCGCAGGCGATGTCCGATAATCAAATTATCCAGGACCGTATCCCGGCTGAAAACGGCAGTGATTTGAAAAGTTCGGGCAATTCCTTTTTGGGCAATCCGGAAAGGCTTCAGGTTAGTAATATTTTCCCCGGCAAAGACCACCTTTCCTCTCGTGGCCTGATGGAAACCGGTAATGACATTAAACAAGGTTGTTTTTCCTGACCCATTGGGGCCAATGATGCTAAAAATCTCACCTTCCTGAATATAAAAGTCAAGATCATCAACGGCTCTCAGCCCGCCAAAATCCTTGCTTAATCCCTGCACTTCGAGAAGCCTGGCGATCATCTTCCCCCCCTACCCGTAAGGCTAACCCACAATAAATTGACTCCACCGACGATTCCTCCACGGAGAAAGATAACGATGATGACCAGGAGGAATCCGTAGGCAACGAAGCGGGGAAAAGCAATCCCGTGTAGAAGTTCGCTGATTACGGTCAGGATAAAAGCTCCGATTAAAGGCCCCACCATCGTTCCCAGGCCCCCGATCAGGCAGAAGATGAGGAATTCGAAGGTGACATGATAGTCGGATATCTCCGGACTCAGAAAACCAATATAGGAGGCATAGAAGACTCCGGCCAAACCCGCAAAAAAAACGCTGATGAGCAATGATCCCAACTTCGTCTTCAAGGCATTGATACCGAGTGATTCCGCTAACTCTTCATTCCCGCGAATGGCCACGAAAGATCTGCCCATCATGGAGTTAACGACGCGGTTAATGACGATCAAAGTAAGGATGAGAAGGAAAAGGACGAGATAATAATTGGCGGCAATGGAGGTGAAAGTGATTTCTTGGCCAAAAGGGAGGGGAATGGGAGCTGGTTTGGGAATACCGAGCAGCCCCCGGGCGCCTTCGGTTAGCTCTTCCCAGTTGTCAATGATAACGGTTACGATCACATTGAAGCACATCGTCCCGATCGCAAAATAAGATCCTTTGGTGCGAAAGGCCAGCAAACCGATAAAGAATCCAAAAATCACTGTAATCAGGCAGGCGATAATCAAGGCGGGCCAAAAATTTAACCCCAATTTCAGCATGAGCAAGCCGGCGCTATAAGCCCCAATGCCGAAAAACGCCCCATGGGCAAGGTTCACTTGTCCCGTGTAGCCCATGATTAAGTTCATCGAGGAAGCCGCCATCCCCCAAATGCAACACATGATGATGATATGCAAATAAAACCGACTGGTTACAAACATGGGGATCGTGAGCGCACCGGCAATCACCAAAAAGTAAAGGAGGCGTTTGCGGGTGAAAAATGGGGCTGCAGTCTCCATTATTTACCCCCGAATAATCCTGTCGGTCGAATCGCCAGCACGGTAACGAGAACGCCAAAGGCGAAAACTTCATTATACGAGGTACTGATATACCCGCCGCTCAGGCTTTCCACCACGCCAAGCATAAAACCGCCAATGATCGCCCCGGGAATGCTGCCCATACCGCCCAGGATGATGATGACAAAGGCTTTCAAGATCACAGGCCCTCCCATACCCGGATATACAAGATGAATCGGCGCGACCAGGGCAGCGGCCGCAGAAGCCAGGGCCGTCCCCAAAGCAAACACGATCATGCGCACGCGATTCACACTGATCCCCATTAGTTGGGCCCCCTCCCGATCCTGGGCAGTCGCCTCGATGGTGGCGCCGACCGTTGTTTTCTTGATGAAAAGGTGCAGGAGTATGATTAAAACCGCTGTGACCACTACAATGATGATCCGTTGCAGTGTGATGGTCACGCCAAAAAATTGAAACACGTCGGTGTGAATGGGCGGAAATCGCTTGAAATCCGGACCAAAGATATTCAGGGCCCCGTCTACGAAGATAAAGATGAGGCCGATCGCGGCGATGAAAGAGCTCAGGGGAGATTCCAACATTAAAGGGCGGTAAACGATACGTTCAACAAGAACCCCGATCAACGCCAGAACCGCCATGGCGATGATCATGGCCAGCCAAAAATTGAGGCCCACGTTGGTAGCAAGTAAGAAGGTAAAATAGGCTCCCGCCATGTACAAGGCGCCGTGGGCAAAATTGGGAATATGCAAGATCCCATATTCCAGAGTAAGGCCAAGCGCCACTAAAGAATACACACTGCCCAGCATGATCCCGTTCAATACCTGCTGGATAAAAAGCGCCATCGCTGATCCTCTGTTTAGAATTTATTCCGCTGGGGGGGGTGATTCTGCAACCCCCCCCCCGGGAAATCCTCATTT
>JAOUFX010000334.1 GCA_029857975.1 Deltaproteobacteria bacterium
GACGGTAGAAGATCCTCGCACCCTTTCCGCCATGGTCGCCGAGACCCCGGTGGGGCAGCAGGTTCCCGTGACGGTCCTGCGCGACGGCGTAAAGCAGCAGCTTTCGGTCGCAGTGGGCAAACTTCCTTCGGAGAGAGCTGAAGAAGAGTCGTCCATTCAGCCGACCCAGGGAAAGTGGGGTCTCCAGCTTCAGGACCCGAGCCCAAAGATGGCCGGCCGGCTTGGTATGAAGGCAGGTCAGGGCGTGGTAGTCGCGGGAGTTCAGAGCGGCACCCCGGCGGAGCGAGCAGGCATCCACCAGGGGGATATCATTCTGGAAATGAACCGCCATCCGGTGAACTCGGTCGCAGAAGCCCGGGAGGTGGTCAATAACGCCAGCGAAAAAGAACCTCTCTTGCTTCTGGTGAAACGAGGCAGCGGCAGTTTCTTCATCACCCTGACCATGTAAGCAATAGCCGGAAGTAAAAACCCAACCAGGGGGGTGGATGCAATTCGCCCACCCCTCTCACCTTTATCCTTTTCCCTTGATGGGAGACTGGGTCGCAATTCCGGAATCGGAAGAACCGGGCAGAAGGATCCCACCCGGATTACGACGCAGTCTATGGGGGAGAGGGGAAAGTGGGTAGAGAATCAATCAGTGAAACATGAATCGTTCATCTCAACCGTCAAACCATCTGCCTCCATAAGGCGTTTGGCCAACCCTTCGATCTTGGGAAGCTCGTAACGGAAGAAATAACGAAAGGTGTAAAGCTTACCTTGGTAGAAGTCTGCGTCGGCTCCGGAGGGTTTCTGGTCCAAAGCTTTCTGGATGGACAATGCCTGGAGGAGCCACTGCCAAGCGATGCTGACGATTCCAAAAAACTCCAGATAGAGGGTAGAGTCTGCCAGGAAAACATCCGGGCCTTTGCTCTGAGCTATCCCGATTAGATGAAGAGTGACTTTCGTAAGCTTATCGAGTGCTTCTTTCAACTCCAGGGCAAAGGATTTAAGCTCCGCAACCTCTTCGGCCTTCTTGATGTCGCCTTGTACTTCCGCGTAAAAGAGCTTAAAAGCCTGGCCGTTTTTCAGGGTGACGTTGCGGCCCAGCAGGGTGATGCCTTGGATCCCCGTGGTGCCCTCGTGAATGGGATGAATCCGGGCATCGCGGTAAAACTGTTCCAATGGAAATTCGTCGCAGTACCCGTATCCCCCGAGGATCTGCAAACCCGCGCTAACAGAGGGGATCCCCATCTCTGAAGGGTAACTCTTGGCTACCGGGGTCAGGAGATCCAGTAAAAGTTCATTCTTCTCCTTTTCCTCTCCGGTCAGCACTCTTCCGAGGTCGGCATACCAGGCGCATTGCAGGATAAGAGACATGGAACCTTCCACCACCGCGCGCTGGAAGAGGAGCATCCTGCGAATATCTGCGTGCTGGACGATCGGGATCTGGGGCTGGGTGGGATCTTTACTGGTAAGCCTTCTCCCCTGCGGCCTTTCTTGGGCGTATTCCAGGGAGGCATAATAAGCAGCCGAAGCAATGGCCGCGGCCCCGAGGCCGACATCGATCCGGGCCTCGTTCATCATTTGGAACATGTACATCAGCCCTCTGTGGGGTTCCCCAACGAGGTAGGCCCGGCAATCATTATTCTCTCCCATGCTCAACTGGGTGATCGGTGCTCCCCGGTATCCCAGCTTGTGATAAATTCCGGCAGTGTTGACATCGTTGGGAACAAGCTGCCCGTTTTCAATTCGTTTCTGCGGTACGATAAACAGGGAAATCCCCTTTACTCCCGCAGGGGCACCTTTGATCTTGGCCAGCATTAAATGCACGACATTATCCACCCCGTCGTGATCTCCTGCCGAGATGAAGATCTTTTGCCCCCGAATCTTGTAATAATCCTGATTTATAAGTTCCGCCGTGGTGGTGATGTCGGCCAGAGAGCTTCCGGCCTGGGGTTCGGTCAGGGCCATGGTTCCCTGCCATTCTCCCGAAAACATCTTGGGGACGTAGGTTGCGATCATCTCTTGGGACCCAAAGGCCAGGATCAAATGTGCTGCTCCCGTAGTGAGGAAGGGGTAGACACTGGCTGAATAATTGGCGGCAGAAAGGATAAACCGGCAAGCCCCCGAGATCATCAAGGGGAGTTGCTGGCCTCCCAGGTCAAAAGGAAAAGGTGCGGCAATCCAACCCCCTTCTCCGCATTCTTTCATCAGGGTTCTTACCAGCGGATGAACCTTTACCCGGCCGTTGACAAATTCAGGGGGGTTCTTATCCATCTCCGAGAGTTTCGGCTTCATCAGGTTTTTCCCTATCTTCAGTGCCGTTTCCAGGGCCATATCGAAGCTTTCCCGGCTGTGGTCAGCATAGTAGGGATATTGGGTAAGAGATGGGGTATCAAAGACTTCGTAGAGCAAGAATTTTAAATTTCTTTCACTGATAAATTTCTCAGCCATTTTTTAATCCTTATTATTTCATCTCGCCACAGAGAACACAGAGGACACAGAGATTACACTCAAGATCGGACATTAAATGTAAGAAATATGAATTTTGATTTTACCTTTTTGATTAATTTTATCTTTCTCTGAATTCTCTGTGCCCTCTGTGGCGAAAAAATTTATTTTGCTATTACCATTTCCGGCAGTCTGCGGGTCAAAATTTCCACGGCCTCCTCGACCATCTCGTCCAGAACCTGGCGCGCCGGTTTGATCTCTTTGATGAGACCGGAGACCTGTCCAGCCAGACCCCCAACGAAATCGTCCTTTTTCCCCTCGATGAAACTGGCCAGGAGGGCCGAGGAGATCAAGACCTGGGTAGGAAAGGGAAGCGGCTCCAATCCGGAACCATTCCAGAGGTCGTGGAACTTGTTGTAGCTTGCCCGGAGCGTCTTGCCTGTGTAAGCCGTACTCACTCGCGTGTCTTCGTCAGTGGATTTCAGGATGCGCTGTTTGTTTATTTCCAGGGCACCACCTTCGTTGGTGGCCAGAAAGCGGGTACCGACCCATACGCCGACGCAACCCATGGCCAGAGCCGCAGCCAGTCCCCGGCCGTCGCCGATACCTCCAGCAGCCAAAACCGGTACGGGGACCGCCGCATCGATCGCCTGCGGCAAGAGGGCCATGGTTCCGATGCGTCCGGTATGCCCGCCGCCTTCATGGCCCTGAGCCACCAGAAGGTCGATGCCCGATTGAGCCATCCTTCTTGCGTTCTTGGTGTTCCCGGTGATCGCCAGCACTTTCATGCCGTGGGCATGAGCTTCTTCCACCATAAAACCTGGATTGCCCAGGCCGGCGCAAAAAAGAGGAACCTTTTCTTCGATGCACACCTTGATGGCTTCCTGAGGACGCATCGTAGTTGAGTTCATCTTCACCATGATTTCTACATCCGGGAGGTTCAGCTCTTCTTTTACCTTCTTGACCCAATCTTGATGTGATTTAGGCAGGGATTTCAGGATCGCGTTCAGAGGCAGCTCCTTAATCTCCTTCTGCCCCATGCCTCCACCCAGGTCAAGTTTTTGAGGCAGGAGAAGATCTACCCCATAGGGTTTATCCGTCTTGGATTTGATTTCCCGAATGGCTTCCCTGAGCCCATCGATGGAAAAACCCGCGCCTCCGAGGACTCCCATTCCGCCTGCCTCAGAGACGGCCACTACCAGGCCCACAGGTGCCCCTGTGGTTTCGCCAATCAGGGTCGGCCCCATGCCGGCGCAAACGATGGGATATTCAATTCCCAGCATATCGCAAAGCTTGGTCCGTAAAATTCTCCTGCCCATAAAAACCTCCCTCATGCTTTTTTCTTCGCTTCTTCCTCCGCTCTCAGAACTTTGCGCAGAACTTTGCCGATCGCGGATTTGGGAAGGGAATCGCGAAATTCTACCATTTTAGGCACTTTATACGCAGCCAACTTTTCCTTACAGAAATTGATGATTTCTTCCTCGGTCGCCTTCTCTCCGGATTTTAGAACGATAAAAGCCTTGACGGTCTCCCCCCGGTACGGGTCTGGGATACCTACGGAAACGGCTTCTTGGACCCTGGGATGCTGGAAGAGAACCTCATCAATCTCGCGGGGGTAGACGTTGAACCCTCCGGCAATGATCATATCTTTCTTGCGGTCAACGATAAAGAAATATCCATCTTCATCCTGTATGGCAATATCTCCGGTGTAGAGCCATCCGTCTTTGAGTTGTCCGGCCGTCTCCTGGGGGTTATTCCAATAACCTTTCATGATCAACGGGCCTTTCATGATAATCTCTCCCGGCTGCCCCTGGGGGACATCCTCTTGGCCCTCCAGCAGATCCACGAGGCGTACATCATTATCCGGGACGGGGATCCCGATGCTGCCCACCTTCTTTAACCCCAGGATGGGATTGGTAATTCCCAGCGAGGTTGACTCGGAGAGGCCATACCCTTCGCTGAAAAAAATGCCCATATCCCTGACCTGCTCGATCATCTCTACCGGCATGGGCGCCGCTCCGGAGTTGAGCAAACCCAGCCTTTTGGCCAGGTTTAATTCCACGGCCTTTGGGTGGTTGATGACCGCGTTGATCATGGTGGGTACAGCGGGGAAAAAAGTAATCTCCTTGAAATTGGCCAGAAGGTTCATGACTTCATCGATATTAAAACGAGGGATCTGGATCTGAGTAGCGCAGCTAAACATGGCCCAGTTCAAAACCACGATGTTGCCGTAGACATGGAAATAGGGTAAAACAGCGACCACGGAGCGCCTCTCGGGAGGAGTATAAATTATGGTGGGATTCCCCCAAAGGGCGCATTGTAGAGTCGCCGCAACCACGTTCCCATGCGTGAGAACGGCTCCTTTAGGAACCCCGGTGGTTCCTCCGGTAAACTGAATCAGGGCT
>JAOUFX010000335.1 GCA_029857975.1 Deltaproteobacteria bacterium
GACCGTTCCTATGCGAAGGCCTTCGCCTTCGACTCGATCGCTCCCAAGCCTCAAAACACGCCCAGCCATAAAGGCCTCCTTTCAATGACGCCCAACGTTCCGCATAACCCGCCTGCGTAGGCGGCGCGAAGCGACGCCGGAGCAGGTCGGCGTTGATGCGGTGGTTAGGTGCGCTCGCGAACCAGTGCTTTCATCAAGGAGCGGCCATAAAATAGTAATAAAATAGTAATTATTGCCACTCGAAAACTGTTCGCAAAAGGCTTCCCTACTCAGAGAAGCTCTACCGTTACTCTCAAGCCACTCTGCCATGAGAAACAACTTTAAACCACACTGGACTGCCAGCACATCGTACATGTTCTCGGGGCTGGTACCGTAATAGTCCGCAGCACCAAGTCCGTGTTCAAAAACGATTATTGGCCGACTTCTTTTGATTGTCTCTATAGCGCCTTTGAACACTTGAAGTTCAGCGCCCTCCACATCAACTTTGATGAACTGGATTGAAATGTGCTTGGGTACCAGGTTGTCAAGCAGGTTTGTCTTGACCGTTATTTGCTGAATTTGCTCGTGTGGCCTGTCGTATCTTCTCTGGCGGAAGCCACTATAACCGGGATTGCTTACGACGTATTGAAAGGACGTTGTCCCTGCGGTACCGCTCAAGGCGTAATCATAAAGATGGAGGTTCGTAAGACTTCCGAATGATTCTAGCAACCCTTGGTACATTTCAGGGAGCGGCTCAAAGGCAAAATGAGTCCCCTTCGGCGCAAAGCGCAACATCTCTCTCAGAATGCTACCCTGGTGGCAACCGACATCAACGCAGTTCGAGTCTTTCTGCAGGACTCGTTTCATTACCTCAAGAGTCTGAATATCGTATAGGCGATTCTTGTCTTCTACGTTAGATGTACATGCAGCACATCGCTCTCGCGTGAATGCTGCATGTAGCTTTCTGGCTAGTGGTTCTAAAGACGTCCCGACTATCATCTGCTTTAGCAGGTCTTTCATATCGCCTCTCCGAAGTGCTATTGCCAGGGGATCTGTCGGCACCTAACATTAATTAGATGGATCCGCATAAAATGCGAAATATCGGCTTCTAATCCATATAACACGCCGTTGATACGGTGAATACTATTGCAATAATCCCTTTAATATCTTCCATCTGCATCCCTCTTGGCTTTTTATCGCGGCGTCTTATGCGGATCCGCCTAAAACCCCTCTTACTAAACTCTAAAGCGCGTCAACGGGGCTGCGAACGCCAGCCGGTCCCCTGTTGAGGACATGGGTATAGATCATCGTCGTCTTCACGTCGCTATGCCCTAGAAGTTCCTGAACATTTCGGATGTCATATCCGTTCTCACGCAAATGGGTAGCGAAGGAATGGCGGGAGCGCAGGGCTTCACGGAGGCGATCTAATAGTTTCGGTTTTGCGGCGGTCCCGGGCGCATGGCCCGGGTATCGTCCAACTTGGGTCGAAGGGAACTGGACGGAATTAGCCTCTGGCATAGGCTTCCCTCCTCGGGTAGGAACAAGCGAAGATTATCATCTTTTGTTCAAAAGTTCAAGTTTCTGAGGTATCTCAATTGGGTTTCCCAGCACCTCCTCGGTCTGCTTTCAAGAAGGGTAATCGCTTGTCTAAAAAATTTCCCCATAATCGACTTCGATCCCGTCGTCGACTTTCTTATCCTGAATAATTTTGCAGCGGATAGGCTCGGGCAAAGAAGCTTTCTGATCACAATTTTGGGGTTTGATCTTGCCGCGCGGCCTCAGAGGCATCGGCTTGAACTCCGTTTTGGGAATGTAAAGTTCAAAACTCAAACTCACTTCGAGGTAAGCCTGATTGCCGGATGATAGAGTGAAGAGTGCCAATGCGGATCTCGCTATGGTCTGGCACAGGAACAGTAACTGTACCTTGAGGCAGTTTTTTCTGCATCACTATGTGGCTACCACGCCGGCGTACTTCCAAAAAGCCATGGCGCGCTAAAATCGCGCAAACCCCCTTACCTGAAAGCACACGGAGCTTAGCCAACTGCCACCTCAACCTGTGTTATATAGACCTCGGTATGAAGTCGTTGACTTATTTCTTCTGGCGACGCGGTTTCAAAAAACAATTCCAAAGCTTCTTGCAGATTTTTACGCGCCTGTTCAATATTATCCCCCTGGCTGGCGATATCTAATTCCGGACATAGAGCAACGTACCCATCGCCCTCGCGCTCTATAATGGCAGTAAGTTTGCGTGTCATTTATCCCTCCTCATTCAAAAAATCTAATCGGACTCACCTAACGCCTGGGAACTCCGCGGAGCGGCCCAGATTGAGGGAAGCCATGGATTCCCCCAACATATCTTCATCTGCTTTTACAAAGGCTAATATTTTTTTTAAACAATTTCTCCGTAATCAACTTCAATCCCATTTTTTATTTTTTTATACCGGATAATTTTACAGTCAATCTGTTCAGGCAAAGAAGCTTTTACGCCATAGGTGATAGGTTTAATAGCCACCGGTATTCCCCCTATAAAGCCGTCTATGCCTTTTTTCTCTTCTTCAGGATCAGATAAACGGGAATCTGTTCTGATTAACTCGGCCCCTTTCTTCAATATCGCTTCTTGAAATTTCAGTCCCACAAAGGTTTTCACGATGACCAGATCTTTCACCCACTGTTCAACTACCGTATGATCAATTTTATTCATGGCGTCCTTTAAATTTTGTATCATCGCCAATATTTTTTCTGTGGCAGCTCGGATGGCATCGGGTTTCTGTTCCACATACCACTTTTCCCATTCCGATATAGTTTTCCCGGTGAAGGCCTGAATCAACTCGCTCATTTGGCCCACAACTCTTGGCCGAGTTCCTTGAGCATATTGATTGGCCAAGTTGATAAGTGGCGCGGCATATTTGGAAAATTCTACGGTCTCAGCATTTAAATATCGCCGGACTTCCTCATTACGAATTTTAATCTTCATACAACTGCTCCATGATCTATCGGCTTTTGCAACCCCATAAAACGTGACCTATATTTAAACTCAAGGGAAGTATCCACACCGGCCAGACCATTTTTAATCAAATGGGCATTTAGAAAAGTCTTATTCCATAAATAAAGATAGCAAAGCAAATGATTCTGATCATCGTATTTTATGCTGTCAAATTTCAAAAATACCTTCTGATTGTGGATTTTTTCTTTCAGGAATTGCACCGCTTCTGCATCCTTTTCAGGTTTCTTCTTTACTCCCAGTAATTTGATCTTTAAACCGTTATTTAAGATTAAAATCTCAGGGGACAAAATTTCTTTTACTCGATAATAGGTTTCCCGTACAGACTGGGCATCATCTATTTTTGACCCGAATCTCATTTTCTTGGGGTCCACTTTCTTGTCAAATTGAATGGGGTCCTTGAAAATATATGGCAATTGTTTGATTTCTTCCTTATAGTCTATGTTAACTTTTTTTTGCCGGGAGATTTCAAAACCCGCACTCTCGAAGATTGTCCTCTGGCTGATTCCCAACTTATCTTTTACGATGGGTAAAAATTCCTCATTGATCTCGTAGCCGATAGAATTTCTAACTAAATTTTTAGCGGCTAACGAGGTTGTTCCGCTGCCCAAAAACGGGTCAAGGACGGTATCATTTACAAAACTGAACATTTTGGTCAGCCGTCTGGGCAGTTCTTCCGGAAACATGGCCAGATGCTTGTCCTGTCTTTCCCCGGAAAAGTTCCAATGGCCAGCAAAATACTGATTCCATTCCTCCTGAGTTAGTTTTGATTGCTTTTTTATCTCCTGATTGACTTTTGGTGAGGCGCCGTATTTCTTTAAAATTAGAATGAATTCGTAATCCAACTTGATGATTCCATTTCTCGGAAAGGGGAATGAACCCATCACTGTTGCCCCACCGGTTGTGTTGCAGGTAGTAACTTTTTGCCAGATAATGGCCCCCATGTAATCAAAACCAATAGTCTCGCAAAATTTGATTATCTCCGTCCGAATCGGAATAATTTTATATCGACCATAATAAACCGAGCGGGCAAACTGATCCCCGATATTTATGCACAGGCGGCAACCCTTGTGCAAAACTCTCCAACATTCATTCCAGACCAAATTAAGGTTATTGATATATTCCTCATAGGTATCGTTGAAGCCGATCTGCTTGCCGTTCCCATAATCCTTTAACTGCCAGTAAGGTGGAGAAGTAATTACGAGGTGAATCGATTCATCCGGGATCTCTTTCATCCGTCTGGAATCGCCGATAATGATCTTATGGTGGGTTTTCATATTACGCCTTCGCTGATAGAAATTAATGTAAAGAATCTAAGTGAACCTGTCAAGCTGAATCAAGGATGACTAATCCAGGCTCAGTCCCTAGCAATTCCTCTGCCGCTTTTAAAAGAAGCTCGCGGTATTTTTCTTCGTCGTAGAAATCGTCGGCACTCAAAAAAGGATAGGCCCGGACGCGTTCTTCTTTATTCTTCGCTGCTGTATCCTTCAGGAGATAGTGGACTTTCTCGCCCGGATGGATTTCTATGCCGGCCTCTTCCAACTGCCGCAGTGCCAGAGCCGTCAGATTTTTCACCTTGTACTCGCTTCCCTTCTGGCGGGTGCTCTTGGCGACGAGGAGTTCTTCCTTTTTCAAATCGCCGGTATGGAGGCGGGTCAGGTAGTCCTGCAGGACCTCACGTACTTCCAAGGTCCTTTCCCGGTATTCCCGGCTGTTCCCGCAGGTGCTGAGCAAATTGAGCATCTTCTGCTGCGCTTCTTTGACCAGAGGGGGCGTGTCGTCGCGGCGGAAGGCCAACCCCCGGGCCTTCAATTTTCCGTCTTCAAAGGCCCCGAAATAGCGGTTGGCCAC
>JAOUFX010000336.1 GCA_029857975.1 Deltaproteobacteria bacterium
ACTTACCCTCACCATCGGCAGTGGGCAACGTAATCCTCTGAGGTCTAATTCAATATCAACCTTGATGTCTTCGGTCATTCTATTTCCTCCTTAGATAAAAGAGGTCTCAATTTTCAGTAGATGTCTTTTCTGCCAAAAATTCATAATGGCTCAATATACTTTTTGCGGATGAGGACTCGTTCCCCGTCAGATAACTCTATTACTGCAAATCGAAGTTTACATTGTGTAACTATATCTTCTACATATGTGCCTTCTTTGCCAGCATGTCTTGACTTAATTAACGTTTCATCCTCTGTTTCCGAAGAATCTTCCTCAGCATCATCTGAAATTCTTACTTGAGCACCGGTTGAGTATAATTTATCAATATACTTTTTGCGGATGAGGACTCGTTCCCCATCAGATAAATCTATTACTGCAAATCGAAGTTTACATTGTGTATATATATCTTCTATGTATTTGCCTTCTTTGCCAGCATGTCTTGACTTGACTAACGTTTCATCCTGTGTTTGCGGGGAATCTTCCTCAGCATCATCTGTAATTTTTACTATAGCACCAGGATTGATAAACATGTCCCCATCATACTGGAAAAGACATTTCTCCATATCTGTTTACCTCCTTCTGCAAGTTATACCTGACATTTCCCATTTTAATTTACAATGAGGCATCCTGAACTCATTGATGTTATCAACCTATCAGGAAAAACAAATAATCGATGTCTACTTACTCCTTTTAATAAAAAAGACTATATCTTTATCACCCTGTTCCTTTTTGATAATTTCATTTCCGGTAGTCCTTGCCCATGACGTTATGTCCGCCAAACTACCTGCATCAGTAGTCACCGCTCTAACTATACCCCCGACTGGCACTTTAGTTATGTTCTGACTTACCCTCACCATAGGCAGGGGGCAACGTAATCCTCTGAGGTCCAATTCAAGATCAACCTTGATGTCTTCGGTCATTTATCTCCTCCTTAGAAAGAATAAGTGAAATCAGATTGTTGAGCTTGCTCAATCAACCAACCAACTCCAACGGTGTCAGCTACTTCATCTATTAACTTTTCTTTAGGAATCTCCATAACTTCCATAGTGGTGTCACAACTATACATTTCTACACCTAGTTCAATAGCCAACCGCCTGAGTTCAGCCAGGCCGGCTACCTTCTTGTTTTTAATCATTTTTTTAAACATCCATCTACCTAGACCAAAAAATCCATACTTACCAGGGTTTGCCTTGTTGATATCGCCACCCTCGAGAATACCTAGCATGCGAGCAAACAGACTTTCACCGGTACGTACGTTCTTCTTCAAAGCCCGCAAGCCCCAGAAGGTAAAAAACATTTTTACATCCATATTAGAGGCGGCGGCACCGATTGCAATGGAAAACGCGGCAAACAGCTTTTCAAAGTCCCCGCTAATGACAAATATAGTTGCTTTTCTTCTTTCTCTTGTTTCTTCCTGCAATTTATCGGTCATTATCAAATCCTCCTGAAAACTAGATGATAATTTCCCCCACTTTCTTTAAGCTTCGCCGAAGACGGACTTCAGGTCAGATGGAGATCAGCGGGAACTCGAACGTGGATTTATTGGGGATAAATTAAAAACCTCCAAGAGAGTTTTTAGACTCCCTTAGAGGATTCATAGGATCATCTTTTGGTAACCCCACCTTTTCATTTTGCGCCTCAGAAGGTCAGAGATTTGGATATTGGGTTTACTGGGCCATGTATGAGAAGAACGGCTAAAAAAATACTCTTATCTTCATAGGTAGTCAAGGGGAAAATTGGCCGTTTAATTTCTGCCCCATTTTGCTGCTTTTTGTTTGAAATGGTGCATTCTTGGGGGAAATTACCAAAACAACATTTCAGGAAGGAGTTTCTATCTGCGACGAACAGCCTTTTTAGGCCTCTTCCCAGAAACTTGACTCCCAGTCCTTCCACCTCTTTTTGCCACCCGTGCTGCAGGGGCAAAGAGGTCCCCCTTCAGACGTTTGTCGATAATCCTCCTGGTCAGGAAGCTTACCATGCTTTTAAAATCTCCAGGATCGACCTTCCCCCAAAATTTTGCTACACTCAAAGCCTTTCTCGTCATCCCTGCAGCTTCGGCGACGTCCTTTACCGTATACCGATATTCTATTTTCGGTTTGTAAGGGGGCTTGGATCCTTTTTTAGGCATTTTGACCTCCTGCGGAGTTCCGAAAGATAAACCCCATCGCGCATCGTTTCAACCACCCGAACGCCGCGTGGCACTGTATTTATATGCGCTCGAGAATGTTGAGTCCGCACAGGCGATCAATCAGGAAGATCAGCCCGCGATCGTCGACGAACACATCATTGCTCTGAATGCGCTCCGAGGCCGGCGGCACATCGGGCACGTAGAAGGCCACCTCCCTGGGCGCGTGGGGCCGGGAGATATCCACGATCCGCAAGCCGTGTGCAAACCACGCGACCAGCACCTCCGTGCCCGTGATCCGCTCGACGGGCTGATGGCAACCCGTTGCATAGACCTGTTCCTGGGGTGGGATGTGATCGAGCTGGAAACTCGCAAACGGCATCGGATGCTTTTCATCGGTGACGTCCACCACCCAAAGAAACGCCGATGGGTATGGCGGACAGCCCTCCAGCCGCACAACATCCTCGTCCGACACCAACAGCAGATCGCGGCCGTCGATCTGGAACGGCACGCGCAGCGCGGTATGCGTCGGCCACGGGAAAGGCGGACTCCAGTCGAGCCCGGAGATGAATTTCGGCTTGGCCATCTCCTCGATGTCGAGGATTACGAAACCGCCATGCCAGTAGCCGGTATAGAGGCGTTTGCCGACGCGCAGCGGGTGGTGGCAACGGTGTGCGTCGCGTTTCCAGGTCGGCTGCTCGCCGCCTGCGGTCCATTGCCCCGGCATCCACCACCGCCCGACCTCCTGCGGTCGCGCGGGATCGGCGAGGTCGAGAATCATTACGATGTTGCCGACGTAGCCGTCCCACGTCGGCGAGATGTATGCGTAGCGGCCGTCGAAATCGAAGCGATGCACTCCTCTCGCGGGCCCAGGCTGGGCCGGGTCGGTCGTATTCCAGTTGGTGAGCAACCGCGGTTTCGCAGGTTCGCTGATATCGTAGATGCCCAGTCCGCCATGGTAACCCTCCGGCGGCACCTCGCCGCGCGCGGCCCTGGTGTTCAGCGTCTCCCGGTTGATGACCATCAGCCCGTTGCCCACGCGAACCTTGTGCGAGTGCGTGCCGGGCGGCATCGAGAGCTGCGCCATCAGTTTCGGATGCTTGGGATCGGACACGTCGACCACCGAGGTGCCGTGGGGATTGCGCATGTGGCCGATGTAGGCGATGTTGCGCTCGACCACGACCTGGCCGCCTCCCGGGCAGGCGAAATAACCGGCCTGCTTGATTCCTTTTGACTGCTCCATGGTACTTCCTCCTTCCTCAACGTTGTGTCACTGACGTTTTCGTCGGTCCGGCGATCGACATCAGTACGACTAACTGATTACACACACCGCTTTGAGACCGCCTGCCCGACCCGACTCGTCAGCTGCGTGACACCCGGAGATCGGTCAATCGATGCGGATATTCGCCTGCCGGATGACAAGCCCCCATTTCTCGTGCTCGCCCTTTTTTGACGACCCTTTTGCCCTCGCTTCAGAGAGGCACCAAAAGCCGAAGAATCAGTGCTCGGAAGGCGCGGCGGTCAGGTGGTCTTCGGTAGGATTACCGGCAACAGCAAGTATGAGGCTTTTCATCCTCCAGTATAGATCGTGCTCTTGGCACATGCGTTATAGTCCTCGTGATAGTGAGTATACGGCGCGCTGCCTACGCCATCCCATGGCTGAATGTCAAGACGAAGCTTGTGGCCTTTCTTGAACCCCAATCAGGTCGGCCAGATCTCCACTTGGCACTCAAGCGGCTCGTTCGGCGTCAGCCACCAGCGCTCGTCTTGCGCATGGTACGGCCGATACGGGAACGAACGCTGCGGATCGGGCTTGCGGTGGCATGCTAATGAACTATCCTAAAGGAAATCTCCGTTGCATGGCAATAGCCATCAAAAAGGTGCGATCTTAGTAAGTCTGCTCGAATGATTGGTTAGGCAAAAGCAGCATTTGAATCAGACGGTGCCTGATTACGGTCTGAGTCGGTATAGTCGCGCAATACATGTGCAACTCGAATTCTATACTTTTCAAATAGTTTTTTCTTTCCTGTCTGTTGGGCTATTCTGTGTTCCCGTAAATTGCGCCACGATTGAACAACCTCTTCGCTCTCCCAGAAAGATAGGCTTAGTACTTTATTCTCATCTCCAAGACTTTGAAATCTCTCAATTGAAATGAAGCCTGGGCGATCCTTTAGAAACTCTCGTAAACTGGCTGCAATGGCTAGATATTCATCCTTGCCTTCTTTCGTAGGATAGACCTCAAAAATTACTGCGATCATTCCGTTCTCCTTTGTAACGCAGGTTGATGGCTTAACATTGATTAGATTGATTCGTATAATACCCTAATTTACGCCCAGTTGTCAGTATAAGAAGTCAGCAAAGAAATGATAAAAGTCTTTGAAATATAATCTTTTTCGTCTCGAATTCGGAAAACTTGAGGTCTTATATAGATCCGCCTAACCGCCTTTGGCGCTAACCCGTTTCCAAGGTTGCCTTGTCTGAATTATGGGAAGAAATCTACTCCATATAGGAGGATTTATCAAATCTCTCTTCCAGGAAGGAAGTATCAGGTCTTGGGCCAACCCGCCGCCGTTTGATAGATTTACCAAGTACACCTACAACAGTTCAGCGGAGGGGTGCTTAGGAGGTTGAGGATTACTGGTAAAATGCACATTAAAAAAGG
>JAOUFX010000337.1 GCA_029857975.1 Deltaproteobacteria bacterium
GTTCGAAGCCATATTACACTACAAAGCTCTATACTCCGAACTACGAACTCCGAACTAAATTACTTTTTTGGAAGACTGGAAACACCATGCCCAAATTATACATAGAAGAAAAATACTGCAAAGGTTGCGGAATCTGTATAGAGTTCTGTCCAGCAAAAATCCTGAAACCTTCAAAAAAGATAAACTCCCGGGGTTATTTCCCCCCGGAGAGCGATGAGATGGAAAAATGCAAAAATTGCGGCATGTGCTCGCTTTTATGCCCGGACTTTGCCATCGTTGTTTCCGAATAGTTGAATTTTTAAATTTAATAGGACGCAGATTTACGCAGATAACCGCAGATAATTATTTCCTTTTTAATTTATCTTGATAATCTCTGTACATCCGCGTCCAAAAAGGAATTTCCTATACAATTAAATTACGGAGTCTTTTAAGCTAAGATTTTCCTTGACAGAATGCTCTTTTTTTTAATGACAAAAAGGAAATCATTTCCAGTAAAAGGATTGCTTGGCTACGCCCAAGGAGGGGTCTTTAATTATTGGGAAAGCTTCAAAGTAGCCAAGAAATGTGTGGATTACGTCCGTAAGAAATGATCGTCAGGTAACGGAGGGCATCGGCCTGCGGCCAGTGCCCTCCGATCTGCTGTCTCACTTCCGGGATCACTCACCTTCACTTTTGGGCCTATCTCCCGAAGCTTCTGTAACTGCCTTAACCTTCTTTTGATACCCTCTCGGTTTATACTTCGTCTGGAACAAAAAAACCAGGAGCAGGAGTCCGCCCCCCACCAGGTCCGTAATTTTTTCCGGGGTAATGAGCAAGATACTGGCAGCCCCCAGCAAGAACCTCTCCATAACGGTGGCCGGACGCTTCCAAAAACCGATCATGGCAGCGGCCAGGGCCCGGACTCCGAAAAAAGCAGTGCCGCTTACCCAAAGAATTTCTATGAAAGAGCCTTTGGCCAGCAGGGCTTCGTTATAAATGAAGGCAAAGGGAATCAGGAAGGCCGAGAGAGAAATGCGAAAAGCAGTGCCCCCCGTCTCCCAGATTTTAGCCTCTCCTATAGCCGCGGCAGCAAAGGAGGCTAAGGCAACGGGAGGGGTGATCATGGAGATGACCGCAAAGTAGAAAACGAACATGTGGGCTGAAAGAGGAGAGAATCCGATTTTTATCAGTGGCGGGGCCAAGAGGACAGCGGCGATAATATAGGCTGCGCTTGTCGGCATTCCCATGCCCAGGATTAGGCAGCCAATCATGGCCAGAATTAGGGTAAGTAAAAGCTGATCTTTGCCAACCAGGATAAGAATAGAAGTAAATTTGAGGCCCAATCCTGAGTTGATCACCACTCCGACGATGACTCCCGCCATGGCGCAGGGAATGGCCACCATGATGGCTTCTTTGGCCCCGGACTCGAGAGCCTTTAAAATTACACTGGGGGACATCCAGGTCGCTCGGCGAAGGAAACTGAGGGCGGTAATGGCCAGAATCGCCCAAAAAGCAGAGGTCATAACCGAATAGCCCGAAAGGATGGCCCAGACCAAGATTACCAGCGGAATTAACAGGTGGAACCGCTGCTTCAACCCTTGCTTCACATCGGGCAAGTCATTGGGGGAAATCGGCCGGACTCCTTCCAGCCGGGCCTGCAAGTCTACGACCGTATAGAGGGAAGTATAATAAAGAATTGCCGGGATGGCCGCGGAGACAATGATCTTGGCGTAAGGAACCCCCAGGATTTGGGCCATAACGAAAGCTGCCGCTCCCATGATGGGAGGCATAAGCTGCCCTCCTGTGGAGGCCACCGCCTCCACCGCGGAGGCAAAGCGGGGGCTGTAGCCTGATTTTTTCATCAGGGGAATCGTAAAGGTACCCGTAACTACTACATTGGCCACCGCGCTACCCGAAATGGTTCCGAAAAGGGCGCTACTGATCGTCGAAGCTTTGGCAGCCCCGCCCCGCATTCGGCCCGTGAGTGCGTACGCAATATCGATGAAAAGACGGCCGCCCCCGGATTTTTCCAGGAAAGCGCCAAAGAGGATGAAATAGAAAACGATCTCCGCCGAGACTCCGATGGGCAGGCTAAAAATTCCCCCGTCGGAGAGAAACTGGAGGTCGATGAAACGCGGAAGACTGATCCCGCCGTGCCCCAAAAGGCCTGGGATCCAGGGTCCAAGGAATCCATAACCTAAAAAGACCAGGGTCACCATGATCAGACTGAGTCCCATAGTTCGCCGCCCCACCTCCAGAAGCAGCAGAACCAAGGCCAGCCCAAAGAAAATATCCAGAGTCATGACTTTATCGACGAAGGCGATCCGGGAGGTGATCCGTTCATTATTCAGGACCACGTATACGGCGATGGCTAAGGAAAGGACAACGAGAGCAAGATCGATCAGATAACCTTGCCTCCTGGGCCTTCCCTTCACCATCGGGAAAAGGCATAGGGATAGGCCCAGAGCAAAAGAAAGATGAATGGGGAACTGAATCATTCCCGGAAAGAATCCGGCGTAAGCAGTATAAAGTTGAAAGCTCGACCAAGTAATGGCTAGAATCTTAGCCAGGAATGGGAAAAAAGTTATCACCAGGAAACCCGTCGCCGATGAATATTAAGGCATCCATCCCTTTTCTTTATAAAATTTTTCAGCTCCCGGATGAAGAGGCACTCCGAGATTTTCTGCTTTCCAGGCAACCCTGGGGTTGAAGGATTTTAGGCCAGCATGACCCTTGGAAAGGGCTTGCTGGTTTTCGCAGATGATTTTAGTAATCTTATAGGCCAGTTCGTTGGACATCTTGTCCGTGGTTATGAGATTGGTGGTGAGGCCAACCGTGGGAACTTTTTGATCCTGGTGTTTGAAAGTCCCCGCCGGAATGGTGGCGGGAATCCAACCATATTGGGAAAGTTTCTTGACCACGTCTTCCCGGAGGGAAAGGAAGGTTACGTCGGTCGTAGTGGCAATCTCCGTCATAGCGGGGTGGCCGACGGTGATCACCTGCATAAAGAGATCGGCCCTTCCATCAGCCAGCATCTTAGCAATCACGCTGAAAGAGGTATGGGTAACATTCCCCCCGAAGGATTTGATTTCATCGTAGCCCGCACCGTAAGCTTCCATGATCTGACGATTAGCGTATTCTCCCATCCCTCCCTTGGGAACCGTGACCAAATGAATCGGCATTCGTTTCTCCACGACCGCGGCCAGACTCGAAATTTTAGATTTCTTGGTGGCCACGATCCCCACAAAGTACTCGTCCAGAGCACCCACTAGCCCTCTCAAGTTAGGCAACTTCTTATCGTAGGCCATTTTCCCTTCCATGGCCCATTTGGCCGTAACGTTAAACCCCAAGGCCAATTCCGCTTCCCCGCTTTGAACCAGCTTGGGATTCCCTACCCCGCCAGCATGGGGGAGGACATCCACCGTCGAGTCCTTCGGAAGCCCGGCCCGGAGCATATCGGACATGAGCGCCCCGTAGATATACCAGGAGCTTCCCAGCCTAAAGGTGGCCAGACGAATTTTTACTGATTCCATGGCGATTGAGGGGATGGCCCAAAGAAGAAAAAATAATCCTAAAATCAAACTAACTCTGGTTTTCATAAGTAACCTCCTTTATCGATTTTTTGTAACACTTGAACCCTTTAAAAAATTTGGCTAACCTTCAATGCCCCACGTAAAAATTAAATTGAAAATTTCAAAATGATTAAAGCTTTTCAGAGAAATTTGCATTTTTCAATCGGCAATTTTCATTTTTCAATGAAATTTAGCGGGCCTTTTCAAAACGCTAAATTGATACTAAAATTCTTATCAGAAATAATCTTTAGGATCAATATTTTCCAATCCCGGAATGGCGATCGGCTTAAACCCTTCCTGAAGACCTCCCAAAGGGGCGGTCGCGTCGATACCCACTTTAGTCCCGATGCCTGCCGCAGAAGAAGGATCGAGGGAGGAGGTTTGAATTTGGGGAATGACCAATAAGTCGCGATCTCCCTGAAACCGCGTGGCCATGGCCCATTCGACCTGTTCCATATCGAAAATGTCAATCCCTTCATCCACGACTACAACATGCTTGATATCGGCGTTGTTAACCATAGCGGCCAGCATGGCTACACGGGCTTCCCCTTCGTCCTTCTTAGCCAGGGAAATGACCAAATGATAACGGCAGGTGCCTCCATAAGTTAGATGGACCGCCCGTACCGAGGGAACCGCCCGTTGTACATCGGCAAGAATGCTCGCCTCTCGGGGAATAGCGCCCAGGAGAAGGTGCTCCCGGCCTGCGGGAAGGATCGAGTAAAAAAAAGGATCCTTCCGGTAACAGATGCCCGTCAGGCGGAAGGTAGGCCGGGAAGCCTGCGGGCTGTAATAGCGGGGGAATTCTCCAAAGGGTCCTTCCACTCGGGTCTGGGATGGATCAATGATTCCTTCCAGGACGATCTCCGCATCAGCCGGGACTTCCACCCCCACGGTGCGGCATCGGGCAAGCTTCAGGGGAGAAGAAGGTCGCATAGCGTTGGCCACTTCCAGCTCATCGACTCCCAAGGGCAGAATGGCCTGGGAAGCCAGCATCGTAAAGGGGTCCACACCGATGGCCACCGCTACTTCCATGGGGATTTTTTTGGCAATACATTTTTGTAAACATAAATCTAAGTGCCGGGGCAGAATCAGAAGACTCATGATTCCATCGTCGAAAACTCGAATCCGATGGATGGAAACATTGCGTATACCCGTTTCCGGATCTTTGGCGATGAGAACACCGCCAGTAATGTAGGGGCCGGCATCTTGCTCGTGATAGGTGGGAATGGGAAAAATCTTAAAAGGGTTAAGATCCTTAGTGATCACATTTTCA
>JAOUFX010000338.1 GCA_029857975.1 Deltaproteobacteria bacterium
TCGCCCGCATAACCCAATTGGTGGATCATTTGGTGATCTATCCTCATACTATGGACGCCAATTTGAAAATCACGCGGGGGCTAATTTTTTCTGAAGGGATCATGCTGAAATTGATTCAAAAGGGGCTGAGCCGGGAGCAAGCTTATGCCTTGGTTCAGAAGGCGGCCTTCCGCACCCTCCAAAGAAAAAAGGATTTCCGACGTGTTCTCTTGCAGGATCGCTCCATCCGCGTCTATTTGCAACCCGCGGAAATTCAAGACGGTTTTGATCTATCCCATTCCCTGCGGTACGTGGATGAAATCTTTCGCCGGGTATTCCATTACAAAAAACTTTTGCCACAGAGGCCCCAGAGATCACAGAGGAAAAAATAAGGTAAAAACAACAACACAGATAATTGGCGGTTTTCAATATGGGTTTTGTCCAAAGTCATATTTTTACCTTTCTCTGTGCTCTCGGTGATCTCTTTGGCTAAAAGGAAAACGAAAGGGAGGGAAGATGGACTTAAGGGAAAGACTTTTAGAGCTTCTAAAGGAAAAGGCCTACAAAAAGGGGAAGGTAATTTTGACTTCCGGTAAAGAAAGCGACTTTTATATAGACTGCCGGCCGGTGACCTTGCACCCCGAAGGAGCCTACTTGCTGGGGAAATTGCTCTACGAACGCCTGCAAGATTCCCCGAAGACAATCGGGGGGGTGGGAGGGCTCACGATGGGCGCTGATCCGATCGCCACAGCCGTTTCCCTGACCAGTTATCTGGAGGGAAAGCCAATCCCGGCCTTCATTGTTCGTAAGGAGCCTAAAAAACATGGCCGAGGGCTCTGGATTGAGGGAATCCACAACCTTCCCGAGGGAACCGCCGTGGCCATTGTGGAAGATGTCGTCACCACCGGAGGCAGTACCCTGAAAGCCATCGAGCGGGCCAAGGAAGAGGGGCTGGAAGTAGTCAAGGTTCTGGCCATCGTGGATCGAGAAGAAGGGGGGCAAGAGAATCTGAAAAGACAAGGATTTAAACTGGAATCTCTTTTTCGCCGTTACGACTTCTTAGAAGGATAATATTCAATAAAGCCAACCGGGAAATTTCTTCTTCCTCCGCGGCAATCGCTGAAGAATCTTTTTTTTCCAACTCCTTTTCCTTTTTGAGGTCGAAACCAGAGAGAAACACAAGAAAATCGCTAACTCTTAGCTTGACTCAGAGTAAAAATTACGATATTTTAAATTTCCAAATGCTCTTTGGGCGGGGTACAAAATTTATAAGTCTTAAACCGAGAATAACGTGGAAGAAATAAAGGATTTTTTTTTGCAGCGCAGAAAAAAAGCTGAAGAGTTAAAGCAAAAAGGGATTGCTCTCTATCCCAATTCTTATCGGGTAAGTCACTCGGTAGAAGAGATTATTTCTTGTTATGCAGGCCATGCCGAAGAAGATTTACAGACTCTCAAGGAGCGATTTTGCCTGGCTGGCCGATTAATGCGCTTGAACAATTTTGGCAAAGCCGCTTTTGGGCACATTCAGGATCGCACGGGGAAAATCCAAGGGTACTTTCGTCGGGACTTGATGGATGAAAAAAGTCGGGAGATATTTCACGGGTTGGACATCGGGGATATTGTAGGGATCCGAGGAAAGCTTTTTCGCACCAAAACAGGAGAGCTCACCCTTATGGTAGATGAGGTGGTGCTTCTGGCCAAATCCCTCCGCCCTCTGCCGGAAAAATGGCATGGATTAAGCGACCAAGAAACCCGATATCGGCAGCGCTACGTGGACCTTATTGTATCCCCTCGCAGCCGGGAGGTTTTTACCACCCGAAGTCGGATTATTGCTTTTTTGAGGGATTTTTTAACGGCCCGGGGATTTTTAGAGGTGGAGACTCCAATGATGCAACCGGTTCCCGGCGGCGCCACCGCCCGCCCCTTTAAGACTCACCATAACAGCTTGGATATGGAACTGTATTTACGGGTAGCTCCAGAGCTTTACCTCAAGCGGTTGCTGGTCGGCGGTTTAGAGCGAGTATTCGAAATCAATCGGAACTTTCGCAACGAAGGTCTATCGACTCAACACAATCCGGAATTCACCATGCTGGAGTTTTATCAGGCCTATGCCACCCATTGGGACTTGATGGAAATGTCTGAAATCATGTTTTCCTCCCTAGCCCAGGAACTCAAGGGGAGTATGGTTTTAGAATATCAAGGCACCCGTCTTGATTTTACTCCTCCCTGGAAACGCCTCACCCTCCATCAAGGTTTATTGATGTATGGAGAGCTGAAAGAAGAAGACCTGAGAGACCCGGAAAAAATTTTTCATTACGGGAGAAAGCTGGGAATGGAGCTTACGGGAAAGGAGCCGCCGGGAAAGGTTTGGGTCGACCTCTTTGAGAAAGTCGTAGAGCCTCATTTGGTTCAACCCACTTTTGTCATCGAATACCCGATCGAGGATTCCCCTTTGGCCCGGAAAAATGAACAGAATCCAGAGGTGGTGGACCGTTTTGAACTATATATTTTCGGTCGTGAAATCGCCAACGCTTTTTCAGAACTCAACGACCCGCTGGACCAGAGGGAAAGGTTCAGGGAACAGGCCAATGCCAAGGACGGAAGGGAAGAAGGATTCGGCCTGGTCGATGAAGATTTCCTCCGGGCTCTGGAGTATGGAATGCCTCCGGCCGCTGGCGAGGGAATTGGAATTGATCGTTTGGCCATGATTTTTACCAATTCGGCTTCCATTCGTGATGTGATATTCTTCCCTCAACTGCGCCCAGAGAAAGAGTAGCAATCAGCGGTCAGCTAACGGCAAAATCCTGCGGGGCGGTTTTGCTGCAGGCTGAAAGCTGAAGGTTTGAGGCTGAAAGTGCATTTATGCGGTACGAACTTTACATAAGTCTTCGGTACCTGAAAGCCAAAAGGAAACAGATCTTCATTTCGTTGATCACCATCCTATCCATGGCCGGGGTTGCCCTGGGAGCAATGGCTTTGGTGGTCGTTCTTTCGGTGATGAGCGGTTTTGAGGATGATCTGAAAACTAAAATTCTGGGAACCAACGCCCACTTGGTCATCCTGCAACACGGGTCGCCGCTGCGCGATTATAAGGAAATTATGGGGAAGGTTCAGGGAGTTGAGGGAGTTGTTGCTACCACTCCCTTCATTTTTAGCCAGGCCATGCTTACCTCGGAGACAAACGCCCATGGAATTGTTCTCCGGGGAATAGACCCGGATACAGCCGGTCGAGTCATCAATATACAGGAAACCATCAAAAAAGGCACTTTAAATGACCTGAAGAAAGAGGAAGAATCTACCGGTCAACCCGGAATCTTCATTGGCAAAGAACTCGCTCAAAATCTGGGAGTCCTGCCTGAAGATACGGTGGTGGTGGTATCCCCCTTGGGTGCTCTTGCTCCCATAGGGGGAGGTCCCCCCATGAAAAAATTTCGCGTCATCGGCATTTTTGACTCCGGAATGTACGAATACGACACCTCTTTAGCGTATATTTCCCTCAAAAGCGCCCAAAAATTCCTGACCATGGGAGATACCGTTTCGGGAGTAGAAGTCAAAGTCAAAGATATTTATGCCGTGAAAAAAATAGCCCAGAGGATCCAGAAAGAACTGGGGTTTCCGTTCTGGATCAAAGACTGGATGCAGATGAATAAAAGCCTTTTTGCCGCTCTGAAATTGGAGAGGACGGTGATGTTCATTATCCTAGTCCTCATCGTCTTGGTGGCTGCCTTTGGGATCATTAGCTCGCTGATCATGGTCGTAATGGAAAAAACCAAGGATATTGCCATCTTGAAGTCCATGGGAGCGACGGGGAAATCAATTATGCGGATATTCATTTTTGAAGGGTTGATTATCGGAGTCGTGGGAACTATCGTAGGCCTCATTGGGGGATATACCATTTGTATTCTCCTGGCCAAATACCAATTTATAACTCTTCCCAGCGATATCTACTATATTTCGCACCTTCCGGTGAAGATGAATATGATCGATTTTTTCCTCGTGGCTTTTTCAGCGATTGGCATCAGTTTTTTGGCTACCCTTTACCCTTCCTGGGAAGCGGCCAAACTCGACCCGGCAGAGGCTTTACGCTATGAATAGGAAAATAACAAGCTTTTCCCGATAAAGGAGGACGCAATGGCTGGATTTTTAGATGGCTTGTTTTCCGGGGGGAAGTATGAAAAAGAATTGAAAGATTTACAGAAAAAAGTAACTCAAGAACCGAAGAATTTTTATCTGCTGGTCAAAATCGGTGACCTGTTGGAAAAAATGGGGAAACGGACCGAAGCCCTGGGGGCTTACCGGAATGCTTCCGAAAAATATTCCCAGAATGGATTTCTGGTCCAGGCGATCGCCGTGAATAAAGTCATCCTGCGCTTGGATCCTTCCCGATCCACAATCCACGACCAGTTAGCTGAACTCTACGCTAAAAGGGAAATGGCCGCAGAGATAGATACGGAACGGGAAGCCGCAGGAGAACCCCCCCAGGAGGCCCCGATAAAGCAGATGCCGATCGTCCCACTCTTTTCAGACCTGAAGAAGGAAGAATTAAGCAGGGTGATAGAGAAAATTCATGCTAAACGATATATGCGCGGCGCGGCAGTTTGTCAGGAAGGGGATTCCGGAGATTCGATTTTCATCGTCAGCCACGGAAAAGTAGGGGTATTTCGGGTCAATGCCAGCAAAGAGAAGATTTTTATTACAGAACTGAAAGAAGGGGACTTTTTTGGAGAGTTTGGGTTTTTCTCCAACTCCCGGCGAACGGCTACCGTGGAGGCCGTGGTAGATACCGAGGTCTTAGAAATCACCAAGCAGGACTTAGAAGAAATAATTCATGAATTTCCCATTGT
>JAOUFX010000339.1 GCA_029857975.1 Deltaproteobacteria bacterium
CCCCCGGGTTGTCGTTTTCATCCCAGATGTATCCAAAGGAAAGCAAATTGCGCTGAGCAGGAACCCCTGTTGGCACCCGTGGGAGAAAACCACTTGGTGGCCTGCCATCTCAACGGGTAAAAGGGATCCAACAGCTCGCTTGAGGGATAGGAGGCTATTGTTTTCACGTAACGAGTACACAGACTTCGGCGAACTCCCCTCGACACGCTCGGGGCCTGAGCCGGTCGAAGGCAGTCGAGCCGAGTAAGGCAAAGAAAAGGTGGTGAATTTCCTTTTTTAGGTAGGATAAACCAAAAAGAAAATAATGATCCGTTGTTATCGGCGTAAATCTGGGTCCTATTAATTTTGGAGGAGGCTTTACGATAGCCATGAAAGTGATTACAAGTTTGCCCATCGCCTTGGCCGAGGAAATATTGGCCCAAGCCGGAATCCAATTGGTCCAGGCACCCTTGTGGACGGAAAAGGCCCTTATCGAATACGGGGCGGATGCGGATGCCACAATCGTAGGAGCCAACGAACCGTACACACCGAAAGTCATTGGAGCTTTATCAAAATGTAAAATTTTAAGCCGGATGGGTATCGGGTACAATAACATCAATGTGGAGGAAGCTACCCGACAGGGGATTCCGGTAGCGGTCGTTCTGGACGCCAGCGTTCACGAAGTCTCCGACCACGCTCTGGCTTTCCTGCTGGCCTTTTCCCGCAAGCTTTTTCCCCTGGCGCAGGTCGTCCGCAAAGGCAGCTGGAAACCCGCGCGCAATGACATCATCAACGCTCGCGGCCGGATTTTCCGGCTGAATCAGCAGGTCTTAGGTGTCGTGGGTGTAGGAAGGATTGGCAGCCGGGTGTGTTTAAAAGCCCGCGCCTTTGGATTGCGGGTATTGGGTTATGACCCTTATTTATCCCGGGAAGACCTTCAAAGGGTAGGTGCCGAGAAGGTGGAATTTGAACCACTGCTTCAGGAATCGGATTTCATATCTCTCCATGCCCCGCTCACTTCCGAGACGAAAAAACTTTTCGGTTCGAAGGAATTCAAGAAGATGAAACCCACGGCCGTTATCATCAATACGGCGAGAGGACCCATTATCGATGAACCAGCGCTCTATCAAGCCCTGAGGGAAGGGGTGATTGCCGGCGCGGGCCTGGATGTTACCGATCCAGAGCCTCCACGTCCGGATGACCCGCTTCTAAACCTTGAACAGGTCTTGATCACCGGCCATTCGGCTTATTTTTCCGAATCATCCAATCTGGAACTACAGCAAAAATCTGCCGAAGCAGTGCTCCTGGCCTTGAAAGGAGAATGGCCTCCGTTTCTGGTCAATCCTGAAGTCAAAGAGCAAAGGAATTGCCGTATTCCTTAAAACCTAAAAAGGCGATTCACCACAGAGGGCACAGCGCGGCAGTGCCGCAACCAAAAATTTATTGGACGCAGATTAACGCAGATAAACACAGATAATATTAAAATATGTTTAATAAAATTTTCAGAAATTGAACGTTAGTAGTACAGAGGAAAATTAAGATAAAACCAGGAAATAAACTCCTTTTCTCTGCTTTACTCTGTGCACTCGTTGAGTGAAAACAACACCATTTTCTATCTGACGAATTTATTACCTGAGAACCCAGAGAAAATATTGAGCTTATTTTGTTTTTTAACTATGAAATTATTCTCTGAGATCTCTGTGGTTAAAAAAAATCGCTCAATTTAGGTAAAAGTTAAAATCCTGAAGAAGGGCCGGAAAACGGATTTTGCTCCAAGGAGGTGATGAACTGAATTTATCGTAAGATTAGACGAAAAATATTCGAGTGAGAATAGAAACTGACAACAGGAGGAAAATGATGAGCAGTACAGGAACAGGAGAAACCCCCTGGAAAGTTCCGGGGAAATGGTCGGTAAGCCCTTATTGCTTTGAGCCGGAAGTACGGGCCAACTGGAAGATTCCCCCCCGGGTCACCATCCACGACGTAACCTTGAGGGATGGGGAACAAACGCCCGGCGTCGTCTTTCGAAAAGAGGAAAAACTGAAGATCGCCCATGCCCTGGAGGAGGCTGGCATCCAGCGTATCGAGGGGGGAATGATCGCCACCTCGGAGGAGGATTTCGATGCCCTAGCTACCATGGCCAAAGAAATCAAGAACTCTGAAGTTGCCTGCTTCTCCCGGGCCCGTCGAGATGATATGGAGCTGGCGGTCAAGAGCAAAGTGAAACGGGCCGTCATGGAGATCACAGCTCAGGATCATATCATTAAAGGTATCTGGGGCAGCCGGGGCAAAGCCGCAGAAGAGATCATCAAATTGGTAAAATTTGGCAAAGAGAACGGCCTGAAAGTTACCTACTTCCTCATGGAAAGCAGTCGGGCCAGCCTTGATTTGCTGCGGGACATCATTATCCCGGTTGCGGAAGAGGGCAAGCCCGATCACATTGCCATTGTGGATACCCGGGGCTCCGCCTACCCCCCCGCCTTCGCCTGGTTGGTGGCCCAGGTGAAGAAGTGGGTGAAAGTCCCCATAGAAATCCACTGCCATAATAATTGGGGATTTGCCACCGCCACCACTTTAGCTGGCGTAACTGCCGGCGCGGAAGTGGTGCATACTTGCGCCAATGGTATGGGAGGCAATGCCCCCTTGGATGAAATTATCATGGGCCTCGAAGCTTTTCTGCGGGTCAATACAGGCGTCAAGACCGAAGGCTTCCGCCAGCTTTCGGCGATGGTGAAAGATTTCTCCCGCGCCGAATGGTACAAACCCTTTGTCGGACCATTGACCTCCCAGGTAGAAGTGGGAATTGCCACCCGGCAAATGTGGGACCGACGCAATGAGCTGGGGTATGGGCGTGGAGAGGTTTTGAATTACGAAATTGTGGGGGGGAAGGCCATCGACGTGGTGTTAGGGAAAAAAAGCGGCCGGTACTCGATCATGCTCAAAGCTTGGGAAGCTGGCCTTCCTTTGCCCTCGGAGGAGCAGGCTTCAACCATGTTGAATCAAATCAAGAAGATCTCAGAGGATAACAAGCGGTTAGTCTCCGAAGAAGAGTTTAGAAAGATTTATTCCCAAGTCATGGGTGGCAAGGGATAAGAGGAAGTGACCAGGCGGATAAATTTCAACCAATCCCCGGTTGACCCGGGAAAAAGGAGGCACAATGTCAGAATTTGGATTCATGGGAGTAGATTGGGAAGAAAGAGTTAATTTCGACCGGCTCCGTCGGGAGCGGGTGCAGAAAGCCAAAGAGGCTATGGAAAAATCAGGGCTGGATGCTCTGTTTGTCTTCGCCCTGGAAGATGTCCGGTACCTGACCGGGTTTCGATCTCACCTCGGCCCGGTGGCGATTCTCGGTTTGGCCGCCGTGGTCCTGCCCAGAGGTGGTGATCCCATCCTTTGTACCCTGGATATCGTCCATGCCCGGACACGCATGCCCTGGATTCGTCGGGAGAACATCATGGGGCGGCCCTTCATCCGGTCGGAGGGGGGCACCCAGAAGTGGGCCGAGGAGATCAAGGGGAAAATTGGAAAACTCGCTGAAGGGAAAATCGGCGTGGACCTGGTGACCTTCGGCCTTTCCCAATGGCTGCCCAAATGTTTTCCCAAAGCCCAGTTCGTGGATGGGAAGGAAGTTCTTAACCAGGCCAAGATGATCAAGACCCAGGATGAGATTGAATGCCAGAAGATCGCCACCATGATCACCGAGGCCGGCTTCCAGGCTTTGCTGGATAATCTAAAGCCGGGCGTGAAGGAATGCGAGCTTCTGGCCCTCGCCTGGCAAAAATTTACCGAACTGGGCAGCGAATGGAGCCAATGCGCCAACATCGTCTGTTCCGGGCCCTATACCGCCCCCTACCGGAGATTCACGTCCGACCGGGCGATCCGCGAAGGGGACATGGTGGTTGTGGATATCGGCGCCTGCTTCAACGGGTACTGGGGAGACTTCACGCGCACGTATGTCTGCGGGGATGTCCGGCCCACCAAAGAGCAGATCGAGCTGCACCAGGAGAGTTACAACACCCTATTCAATGCCTGTGCCGAGGCGAAGGTAGGAAAGACGAATGGGGACATCGGCAAACACCTGAACAACCCCCAGACCAATCCGAATTCCGATGACCTCTCGGGGGGGCACGGTGCGGGAACCAACCCCTGGGAGCCGCCGTGGGTCGCCAATCTTACCCCGGAGGTCATAATCCCCCTGCAGCCGGGTATGCTCTTCAGCATTGAACCGTATGCGGGAAAACCGGGCATCGGCGGATTCCGGCTGGAAAACCAGGTGTTTGTCGGGAAAGAGCCGGACATCATAACACCCTTGAGCTTCGATGAGCGGTTGCTGCGGGATGTTCATCCTCTGGATAGAACTACAGGAAGAAAAATACGCTACCCCAAATGATAAACCCCCTTCATTCCATCCCTCTCCCCGGTGAGACTGTGTCGTAACCCGGGCGGGAGGGCATGAATGAGGAAGCATCAAGGATTACTGCCTCATGATTCCGAGAGAGTGTCCTTCCGCCCGGATCTTCCGATTCCGGAATTACGACCCAGTCTCGGTGGGGAGAGGGCAAGGGTGAGGGGAGGAGAAGGAGATTGTGATCCATGGACTTTAATCCAGTCCGCATAGCCATCGTGGGCATCGGGATGTGGTGTAAGGCCCTGGCCATGGTCATGCAAAAAAGCGGAGCCTTCAAGATCGTCACCTGCTACACCCGGACCAAAGCCAAGCGGGAAGAGTTCGCCGCGGCCTTCCAGTGCGACCAGGAGGCTTCCTACGAAGATATCCTGAGGCGGGAAGACGTAGAAGCAATTCTTCT
>JAOUFX010000340.1 GCA_029857975.1 Deltaproteobacteria bacterium
CATCTTTGGGAGTAACCACGGTGCGGGTGTGCACAACCACGTTCAGCTTTGGCAGTTGCTTTTGCAGGTAGTTCACGAAAGTGAGGAATTCGCTCCTTCCGGGAGGCAGGGCCGCCAGGGAAAGCTGTCCCCCCAATTTTTCGTTTTTTTCGTAAAGGCGGACCTCATGACCCCGCAGGGCGGATACCCGGGCGGCTTCCATTCCAGCCGGTCCCCCTCCAATTACCATAACTTTCTTTCTCCGGGTGGCCGGCTCGATGGTCAGTTTTGCTTCGGCACCCGCGCGGGCGTTTACCAGGCAGGTTACAGGTTTGCGGTCGAAAAGAGTATCGAAACATCCCTGGTTGCAGGCGATACAGTAATTGATTTCATCGAGGCGCCCGGCCATGGTTTTGTTCGGGAGTTCGGGATCGGCAATTAAGCCCCGGGCGAAGCCGATAAGATCGGCTTGACCATCCCGGAGGATCTGGTCGGCCAGGAGAGGATCATTAATCCGATTGCAGGCCATAACGGGGATGGAAACCGCTTGCTTAATTCCCTGGGCTAAGTAGACGAAGCCGCCGCGGGGCAAACCCATGGTGATCTGCGGAACGCGAGTCTCGTGCCAGCCCCCGGTGACATTGATCATGTCTACCCCCGCCTTTTCCAGCTCCCGGCAAAATATTTGGGTTTCTTTGTTTTCCAATCCACCTTCCATGAACTCATTGCCGGCAACCCGGAAGATAATCGGAAAATCCGGCCCCACCTCCTGGCGCACTTCCCGGGCCACCTCCAAGCCGAAACGCAGGCGCTGTTCATATTCTCCCCCATATTCGTCTTTACGTTTATTCACCAGGGGGGAAAGAAATTGACTGATGAGGTAACCCGCCGAGGCAATCACCTCCACGGCATCGAACCCCGCGCGCTTCAGGCGTCCAGCAGCCAGGGCATAATTCCGCTGCACTTGCTTGATTTCCGGAATGCTGAGTTCCCGCGGCGTCTCACCGGTGAATTTTGAGCGGACGGGCGAGGAAGAAATCGACTGCCGGCCACCCATGAGCAGGGAATGGGCATAGCGCCCGGCATGGTAAAGCTGGCCGGCAATCTTGGCCCCACGGGCTTGAACGGCTTTGGCCAATTGCGAGAGACCGGGGATAAATTTATCATCGCGGACGCTGATCATATCGGCAGCCCCGCTGAACTCGTCGATGGTGCAACCTCCGATGATGATCATAGCCGCTCCCCCTTGGGCGCGCTCTACAAAATAGTCGGTGTGGTGGGGAAGAAGCATTCCGTCCCAAGAGGGAAGAAAATGCATGGCCGACATGACGATACGGTTTCTCAGTTCCATCCGGTTGATTTTGATGGGCGTAAAGAGCATCTTTAGCATATTTTCTCCTTATGATTCATAGCGCCATAACGGTTAATCAACCGTCACTCATTACTCCGAACCATTATAAGCTTTAGGCACTCCTTAAGGCTTTTTTCCCGGCTTGGATGATTTTGGCTATCTCCACCCCCCGGCGGACGGCTTCCTTGGCCGAAGACAAGCCAAATCCATCCTCCAGGACCATATGCCGAATCCCTTTGGCAGTCTTACCTTTGCCGTCAAGGCTGGAGAGAACCAACCCGCCGCGGCCTGCGGGGATCATGTTGAAAAGGGCAAACGTATTGTTCAAAATGCTAAGGGTCGATTCCAGTCCGCCATGGCGGAGGAAGGCCACGATCAAGGACACCCCTACTTTATCCTTCAGCTTTCCCCGGTGAGCGTTGCCGTAAACAAAAACGCGCAGACGGTCAATCATATTGGCCATCAACCCGGACATCCGGCCGATGTGGACGGGTGTAGCCAGTATGACCACATCGGACCTGGTCAAAGCAGGATAAATGTCATCCATCCCGTCGGAGATCGCACAATATTTTTCCGGGCTCTGGTGTTTCAAACACCAATTACAATGCTGACACCCGGTAATGGCCAGTTCGGAGAGGTTGAAGATCGCCCTTTGGATTTCAGGGTCGGAAGATGTAACCTTAAGCGCCTCTTTTAAAAGGGCTTCGGTGTTGCCTTCTTTGACCGGACTTCCGGACACTGCCAGGATATGAATCATAAAGAAATCTTCCTGAGTGAATTTTTCCAGACCCTATCATGGATTTAAAGTGGAATCAAGTTTCTGTTGTCAAAAAAATAGGGCGGAGAATTTCTCCTCCGCCCTATAATCATTTTGGATAACTAAGAATGGGTCTTGGTTACTTCTCCCCTTGGCATATTCCTTTCACGGCATCTATATAGGCCGATCGATCTTCAATTTCCTCGTATCTTTGATCTTGCCGGTGGCCTGGTCTAAGACGGAAAAGATTCCATCCTTAATTTCGGCTTTATCCCCCACCTTTATGCCCTGAACGTTTTCCAGCTTGATTATGATTTTTCCCCCTTTAGCGTCTTTTAAGATTACGGTTTGGCCTTCAACTTTAGCCACCGTGCCCTTGGCCTCTATTTTTTCCGCTCCCCCATAGCTGGGGCTTAAAAAAACAAGGATAAACCCCATGGCCACGATAAGAGCCACCATCGATTTCACCTTCATATGCTCCTGCCCCCTTTCTTGAAAGGATATTTTTCTTGGCCTCAATAAAAATATTTTGTTTTTACCATCTCAGGATACCATGAGATGAGATAAAGATCAAAGTACAAGAATTCTTGTGTGCTTACCCGCCCAATTATTCTTTTACCACTTCTCCCCCATTTTCGTTAGCCATTGTTGGGCACCTTTGCTCCCCAAACGGGCGGCATTTTTAAAATCCTTCAAGGACTGGGAGGTATTATCAAGGTTATAGTAGGCAACTCCACGATTGTTATAGGCATCGGCAAAATTCGGGTTAAGGGTAATCGCCTTGGTAAAGTCTTCAATCGCTTTTTCATGCTGCCCTTTCTTTTCGTAGGCATTTCCGCGATTGTTGTAAGCATTGGCATCCTTGGCGTTTAAAGTAATGGCCGTAGTGAAGTCGGCGATGGCTTTATCGTACTCCCCTTTTTTCTCATAAGCGCTTCCCCGGTAGTTGTAAGCACGGACGCCCTGGGGATCAATGGCGATGGCCTTGGAAAAGTCTGCGATCGCCTGGTCATACTGTTCCTTTTTCCAATAAGCGCTCCCGCGACAAAAATAGGGGGGGGCAGGATCCGGGTCCATGGCAATCGCCTGCGTTAGATCTTGGATGGCCTTATCATAGTGGCCTTTTTTTTCATAGATATTCCCGCGGTTGTAGAAGAGGTCGGCTGAATTGGGGTCTAAGAAAATGGCTTGAGAGAAGTCTTCGGTGGCTTTGTCGTAATCCTCCTTCTTTTCATAGGTACGGCCACGATTATTGAAAGCATGGACGTCTTTCGGTTCCATGGCAATTACCCTGGTGTAGTCGGCGATCGCCTGGTCATATTGACCTTTCTTATCGTAAGCGTTCCCCCGGTTGAAGTAGACATTGCTGTTATTCGGGTCGAGGGCAACAGCCTGGTTAAAGTCGGCAATGGCCTGGTCATACTGGCCTTTCTTTTCATAAGCGTTTCCCCGGTTGTCGTAAGCGTTGGCGAGCTTGGGATCGATAGCAATGGCCGTAGTAAATGCTTTTATGGCCTTATCGTATTCTTGGTTGGAAAAATATTCCAACCCTTCTTTCACCCAGCTTTTGGCCTTGATTGTATTTATTGAATCGGCTGCAGCCCCCAATGATGGGAAAAGAAAAAGAGTCAGCATTAGCAGCGGAATAATTTTTTTCATCTGCTCCTCCCTTCTTTCGTTCCCAGAGCCTTCAGAAACTTAAATAAAAACAAAGCAATGACATGGATAGATCCTTTAAAAAAGTTTATAAGACTCCGGAAAGAATGTCAAGGAAGGAGAGAGAACCAAAATACGAAATTCTTGACTTCCCATCCGGAAAAAAATATATTGAGTCATTCTTCCTGCCTTCCACCTTGGCAAAAAGATTTAACCGGCGAGGTGCAAACATGGCCCTGAACTTTGATCTTACCGAAGAGCAGAATTTAACCAGACAGGCGGTTCGGGATTTTGCCGAAAAAGAAATTGCCCCTCTTGTTGATGAATTAGACGAAAAAGAGGAATTCTCCGTTCAAATCACCAATAAGATGGGGGATCTGGGCCTCTTGGGCTGCTTTGTGCCGGAGAAGTACGGCGGCTCCAATATGGGGTATATTGCTTACATCATCGCCGTTGAAGAACTGGCTAGGGTAGACGGTTCCCAGGCCGCCACCGTTGCTGCGGGGAATTCTCTGGGAATCGGGCCCGTATATTATTTTGGGAACGAAAAGCAGAAAAAAGAGTGGCTGCCCAAACTTTGTGCAGGAAAGATGCTGGCAGCTTTCGGACTTACGGAACCGAATGCCGGGTCAGACGCCGGCGGTTCACAGACCCGAGCTGAACTCCACGGGGACCAGTGGGTGATCAACGGCTCCAAGATTTTTATCACCAACTCGGCTAACTCGCTGACGGGTATGGTCATCGTCCAGGCTATTACGGGGATGAAAGAGGATGGAAAACGGGAACTGAGCTGTTTGCTCGTGCCGAAAGATGCGCCGGGGTTCACGGCCCGGGAGATGAAAAAAAAGATGATGTGGCGGGCCTCCAATACGGGAGAACTTTTTTTCGAAGATTGCGTCGTCCCTCGGGAAAACCTCTTAGGCCAAAAAGGGGACGGTTTCCACCAAATGCTCTCCACCCTGGACGGAGGACGGTTGTCCATCGGAGCCATGGGATTGGGCGGGGCG
>JAOUFX010000341.1 GCA_029857975.1 Deltaproteobacteria bacterium
GAAGCCTTTCCAATCGTTCAAGCCTTTAGGATACCTTACTTTGCGAGTGAACCCAAGGATTTATTGAAAACGGCGCGAAGAATATATCGGGATAGAAATAATGAGGTGTAGTCGATATGCCCCAACCTTTTTTTTACTGCCACTCACACTGACACTAAATTTAGCCTGATCCACCCGGCATACCGATCGCTGGCCATACCGATGAAGATATTTGGACGGGGATCTCGAAATAGGAAACTCTTTGACCCGCTTTCTGGGGTTTTAGGCATAAAGGAATTCTACTCATTGCGAGTCTTCTAAACTTCAGGTTTTTTCTTCTTCGAAGCCTATCAGGGCACACCCGAACCTGTCACCCCAGTGAAATCTTTTCGTTCCGATTCTGTAATTTTGAGGTTTAAGAAAATGGCATAATATTTATATTGCAATTAATAGACATATATGTCATCTTATTACTATGAAATGGCCAGAGCTCTTGACGATTGCTCGCAACACACCGGTTTTTTCCTCTTCCTGCTTTTAGCGGGACGCGGTTCCGCCGGCGCCGTGCGGCGGCAACTGGACCGATGGGTCAAATCAGGTCAGCTCCTGCAGCTTCGCCGCGGCGTCTATGCGGTTGCCCCGCCTTACCAGGCCGAGGCTCCCCATCCCTTTTTGGTGGCCAATCACCTGCGCAAGCGGTCGTATGTGAGCCTGCAGTCCGCGCTGTCCCACTACGGCATGATCCCGGAGTTCGTCCCGGTGACGACCAGCGTCACGATGAGCCGCCCGGAAGAATTGCAGACCCCGCTGGGACCCTTCCTTTTTCGCCATGTGAAAAAATCAGCCTTCTTCGGCTACGCCCAGACATAGATTTCGCGAGGGCAGCCGGTTTTTCTGGCCTCTCCGGAAAAGGCTTTGTTGGATTTGCTCTATTTCACGCCAGGAAGCGACTCTCCGGCATACATCGAGGAGTTGCGGTTCGAGCCTACCGATCATTTTGACTGGCATGCTCTCCAAATGAATGCCGAGCGGATCGGGAGCCGCAAGCTGAAACGCGCGGTGAAGCTTCTTGCGATCGAGAACGTCAAGAACCTGCTCCTGAACATTTGAGGAGGACAAAGGTGTGATAGAGAGAGTAAATATGTGGGGTGTTACAATCGACTCGACCTCTTTCAGGTCGGCAATGGTACGGGCGATCTTCAGGATGCGCTTTTAAAGGATAAATTTTTCGATTTTCACGCCCGGGATTTTTTCAAAATCCCTGAAATCAAAAGTGACAACTGAAAATCCTAAGGAGATGCAGGTAGCCCCAATCATTAGGTCATGCGAGCCGATCGGAATTCCCTTTTGGGCCAAATTGGCCCAAACGCGTGCGTATATTCTGGCAGCGCTTAGATCGACCGGATAGCTCGGGAAAAGCTCGATCACCTTTTCGACAAAGGCTTCTCTTTTTAGACGCCTCTTTTCCGAGTCCGCTCGATGGACGCCATGGAGAAGTTCGGAGACGGTAATTACGCTGATACCGAACGGTTCATTTTTCCTTCCGGCAATGATTTTCTCAATTTGGTTGAGATTCCGCTCCAGGTAAACCAGGACGCTGGTATCAAAGATTACGCCCATTTGTTTTCCTTCGGCAGGGACGGTTGATGTTCCCGGATTTCTCTCAAGTCATGTCCAAAACGATCCGCTTCTGCGCCAAGATGGGGGATGTTCTTCAGCGCTTCCTCGAGTTCGCCGAGTAATTTTCTTCGGGGAGATGTTTCTACAGGAGAAATCAAAGCTACCGGTTTCCCCCCTCGCACAATGGTATAAGATTCCCCCCGATATCTAACGGAGTTCAAAATCTCAGAGAATTTTCTCACCGCCTCCGTCGCGCTAACAACTTTTTCCATGTCTTCTCCTTTTGTAAAATATGATAATCATATTTTACTACCAAAAACATTATTCGTCAATCAATGAAGCAGCAAGAATTCTCCCTTGATGAGCATAGGAATTCGTAAAAACGCGGTAAAATTGCTGGGCTGCCCACTTTACTTACACTATCAGGCAAAATCAAGAAATGTGCGATCGATGAACTCCTCATACCATGCCTGGAAACGATAATTATGTAAAAAGCCGCAGTGTCCTCCGTATCGTTCCACATGAATACGCAAATGCCGGTTCCCCCGCAGATCGAGAAAGTCCTGCATGGGAATGATCGGGTCGTCCGCCGCAGCCAGCGCAATAACAGGTATGGACAATTCGCCAAACCTCTGGCCGGTAAGGGTGTACGTGTTGAAATATTCCGGCGAGGTTTGGTAAGGCGAATACCGGGGTAGGATGCGGTCCGTGATTTCCATAAGGGTTGCGCATTTCATAATGTCATTGAAGTTGTACCGGTGGGGGAACAATAATTGTTTCTTCTTAAGCGACTGCTTCCATTTTTTCAAAAAATAAGAACGATAGAGGAAAAAGCCTTGGTCAATGGCATCCGTCGCTTTGCGGGGGTCCAGAACGGGGCTTATGGCGACCACCTGCCGGAGATTTAAGATCGGATGGCGGCCGTGGCGCAGGGCCATCCGCAGGGCAAAATTCCCTCCCAGGGAAAACCCCACAATGAAAAAAGGGAGGTTTTTATACGTAGCGGCGATATTCTGAACGGCCCGATGAGTCTCCTCAATGAGGGCGCTGTGAAAGAGCTCTTCATTCAGGTGGTGACTGTCGCCGTGGTCGCGGAGATTCAAGCGGAAAATATCATACCCTTGCCGGTAAAGAAATCCTCCGGTTGTCAGGATATAGGTGGATTCGGAACTTCCCTCCCACCCATGGAGAAGGAGAACAAGGCCGCGGGAGAAACCCGCCCTTTGGCCCGTATAAAAGCCAAGCAGGCGGACGCCGTCTCCCGCGTCGATTATGATCTTGCGTGCGTCCAAGTCCAGCTGTCTTTGCCCCAGCGTTCGGATTTTCAGGCTGGATAATATAGTCTGAATATGGGAATTTCTTAAGCAGACCGGCGGAATGAACGTAGAATGGATGCTGACTTCACTCACTTTACAACTTCCTTGCAACCGCTCGTGAGGGGGAGCTATTCTGCCCTCCGAAAGACCTTGGCAAAGGGGTTATTAAAAGGCCCGTTCTCTCCTTTTTTCTTGACGGCGGAGGGTTTCCCCGAGGGGGCTTTTCCTTCCGGCCTTGATTCCCTCTCCGTTTTTCCCGGCTCTTTTTTCAGGGAAAGGGAAATCCGCTTCCTCTCCAGGTCGACGGAGAGGACGGTGACCTTGATCTTCTGCTGGACTTTGACTACCTGATGGGGATCTTTTACGAAATGGTCGGAAAGCTGGCTTACATGGACCAGCCCGTCCTGGTGCACACCGATGTCCACAAAGGCCCCGAAGGCGGTCACGTTGGTGACTATCCCGTCCAGTTTCATGCCCGGTTTGAGGTCTTCTATCTTCTCAATCCCTTCGGCGAAGCGGAAGCTCTCGAATTCCTGCCGCGGGTCACGCCCCGGCTTGGCCAGTTCCATCAAGATGTCGTTCAGGGTCGGCAGGCCCGTCTTCTCCGTCACATACCTAGAAGGATCGATCTGCTTGCGGAGCATCTCATCACACATTAGATCTTCCACGGTGCAGCCCAGGTCCGCGGCCATGGCCTGCACCACGGGATAGCTTTCCGGGTGGACAGCGCCGGCGTCCAAGGGATTTTTTCCTCCCCGGATGCGCAGGAAACCGCCAGCCTGCTCAAAGGCTTTGGGGCCGAGGCGCGGCACCTTTTTAAAATCCTCCCGGGAAAAGAAGGGGCCGTTCTCGTTGCGATAAACAAGGATATTGGCGGCGAGCTGCGGGCCCAGGCCGGAGACGTAGGTTAGGAGCTGGGCGCTGGCCGTGTTCACCTCCACCCCTACGGCGTTGACGCAGCTCACGACTACGTCGTCCAGGCTGCGCTTGAGAGCCAGCTGATCTACGTCGTGCTGGTACTGGCCCACCCCGATCGATTTGGGGTCGATCTTCACGAGTTCAGCCAGCGGGTCCATGAGCCGTCGTCCGATGGAGACGGCGCCTCGCACGGTTACATCGTGATCCGGAAACTCTTCCCGGGCAGCTTTGGAAGCGGAATAGACCGAGGCGCCGCTCTCGTTGACCAAAATTACGGGGATCCCGCCGGAAAGCGGTAGGCTGCGGATGAACGCTTCAGTTTCCCTTCCGCCCGTGCCGTTGCCTACAGCGACAGCCTCGATCTGAAACTCCGCGCAGAGTTCCAAGACCCTTTGGGCGGATTCCTTCCTTCCTTTGTCGCTGAGCAGGGGGAAAATCGTTTCGTTGTGCAGAAGCTTTCCCTGCCGGTCAAGGCAGACGATTTTGCACCCCGTTCGCAGGCCGGGGTCGATGGCCAGGACGTTTTTCTGACCAAGCGGAGGAGCCATTAAAAGCTGGCGGAGATTACCCGCGAAAATCCGGACGGCTTCCTCATCGGCGCGCTTCTTTGTATCCAGGCGGATTTCCGTTTCCAGGGAAGGGGAGAGGAGCCGGGTGTAGCTGTCCCGCATGGCCAGTTGAACCTGGGCGGAGCAGGCGTTCCCCCCCTTGACGAAGAGGCGCTCGAGGATGGCCAGGGCTTCGGGTTCCGGCGGCAATACGGTAAGGTTCAGGAAACCTTCTTTTTCCCCGCGGCGCATGGCCAGGATTCTATGGGAAGGGGCCTTGGTTACCGGTTCTTCCCATTCAAAATAATCCCGGTACTTATTTCCTTCCGCCTCTTTGCCGATGCTAACCTTCGTGCGCCAGACCCCGC
>JAOUFX010000342.1 GCA_029857975.1 Deltaproteobacteria bacterium
CCCCAGATCTTTTTTACTTCTTTGGGACATAAGGTAAAGAAGGAGCCCGCTGATAAAAGCCCAGAACGCACATGTGGTCGGGGTATACATCATACCCAATAAAACGATCAAAAGGATTAAAGGAATAAAGAGGGTATGACTTCCAGCGAACATCTCTTTAAGGGGGATCTTTCCTGCATCCGGATCCGGAGGTATTCCCAAACGTTTGGCTTCAAATTGGACAGCCATCCAACATCCGAGATAATAGAGAATGGCTGGAATCAAGGCGGCGGCGGCAATTTTGAAATAGGAGATGCCCAGGATATCGGCCATGATGAAGGCTGCCGCACCCAGGATCGGCGGCATGAGCTGGCCGCCACAGGAGGCAGCGGCCTCGGTGGCGGCGGCAAAATGGGGTTTGTAACCCTTGGACTTCATCAACGGAATGGTAAATACACCCGTCGTGGCCACGTTGGCCGCTGTGGACCCGCTGATCATTCCAAAAAACATGCTGGAGATGACCGCCACCTTGGGAGGCCCGCCCGTCAGCCGGCCGGTTAAGGCATAGGCCAACCGGATAAAAACATCACCACCCCCGGTTTGAACCAATAATCCCCCGAAGATGACGAAGATGGCGATCACGCATGCCGAAACCCGAATGATCGCGCCATAGATCCCCAATTCTCCAAGATAGATGCTCGCAAGGATGTCCTTCAGGGTGAAACCAGAATGGGCCCAATCCCCTGGGAAGTAGGGACCGAGGTAGGCATAAAAAAGGCCGACGGTCGCAATAATAGGCAATACGAGACCCACGGTTCGGCGCGAGGCTTCGAGTACGAGGGTCACCATGATTCCGCCGAAGACAAGATCCATGGTTGTGGGGGAGAGGTAACCCAGATCATAAAGGATGCGATCGAAGTTGAGCATATAATAGATATTACCGAGCAGACCCAAAACCGTGAGAACGATATCCCGGATCGGGACGCTATTTCTACGAAGGCGACTTTTTCGAGGAGGATAACTGATGAAGATCAATAAAAAAGCGAACATGAGGTGAATCGTGTTTTGAAGAATCCACGCGCCGGTCCCCGCCGTATAAATATGGAAAAGGGCCATTGCCATGGCAATGGCCCTCATAGAATACATCCAGAAACCCCTGAGGACCCGCCTGGGTGTCTCTTCTTTTTCAACGGCTTTCTGTTGTTCGTCACTAAACTGGATCTGGGCGGAAATCTCCAGGGGGTTTCTTTTCATCGCTTTTCCTTAATGTAGGCTGAGTGCGAATTTTTAGGATTCACTGTGCTTCAGGTGGAATGGCCTCCTTGGGAATTTTTAGCCCGATCTCGCGATAATATTTCAACGCCCCCCGGTGAATTGGAGCCGTGGCGGAAAGGGGCATATCTTCAGGTTTTGATTTAGCCACTAAGGGAAAGGCCTTGGCGATCTCTGGGAGGTTTTTCCAATAGGTTTTTACCACGTCATAAACCACATCATCCGGGAGTCCCTTGTTGGCACCGACATAGTTGAATAAACCCATGGTAACGGCCTCCGGAACATCCTTATAAGTATTGGCGGGGATCACGGTTCTAACCAAGAAAGGATAGGCTGCCGACACTTTTTTAACTTGATCCTCTCTTAGGGAGAGGAGGCGGATGGGTCGAAAGGCATGGGCCTCCACAAAAATGGGTGTGGGTAAGGTGCCGTTGTAACTGAAACCCTCGATCCTCCCATCTTTAAAAGCCTCCGCCGCATCAGCGAGTTTGGCCCGGTAAAACTTGGGTTTAAAGCCGCATACCTCGAAAACCTTCTGGGTGATATACTCTCCGCCTCCGCCAACGGTGCTGGGATTAAAAAGTTTACCTTCCAACTCCTCAAAGGTTTTGATTCCGCCATCCCTGGCCACTGCCCAGTGCATAAATCCTGTCGCTCCGGTCCAGAGCAGGCGGAGGTTGGGGGTGGCTTTGCCTTGGAATCGGCCGATGCCCCGGTAGGCTTCATAGGCGACCAAGGCTTCCGTTAACCCCAACTCCAATTCGTTTTTACTCATCCGGATCGTATTCTCTCTCGTTCCGCCTGTTTCCCGGACGCTGATCTCCACTTTAGGGAGATTCCGGTTTACGACGGTGGCTGTCTGGGAGAGCCAGAAATACCATCCGCTTCCACTCGGCACAGCTCCCAGCCTTAGAAGAGTTTTCTTCTCTTGAGCCAGCGAGGATTCGGGCATCATGGAGATCAAAAAGATAAAAATGAGAATAGGAAAAACCAACCAGAGCCTTTTTCGTTGCTTCATAACCTTGTGCATATTCCGTCCCCCTTTCTCCTTTTGATGGTTCTTAAGATTTTCACTTGGTTAGATGGATTGCTAAAGCACCCTTAACTGGATAAACAAAAGGTGTCAAGGAAAAAATCGAAAAATGGATCTCTCTTTTTATATTTTCTCTTTCACGGCCTTACAGAATTGGGTCGTGGAAGAACTCCCACCTTGATCGGGCGTAAGGTCCTTTCCTTCTTCATAAACCCCATATACAGCTCTTTCCAGCCGTTGCCCCGCGTCGGCAAAGCCCAGATATTCAAGCATCCATTTTGCCGAAAGAATCATCGCCGTGGGGTTGACAATATTCTTCCCCATGAGATCTGGAGCAGTGCCATGAACCGGCTCAAAATACGCATAATCTTTACCGAAGCAGGCGCTGGGTGCCAGCCCCAATCCCCCCACCAGCGCAGCGGCTCCATCCGCCATCACATCGCCATGTTCGTTAGGCATAACCACCACATCAAATTGCTGGGGATTGATGATCATCTGCTGGCAGAAATTATCAATCACTTGCTGGTCAAAGGTGAGCTCCGGATACTGTCTTACTGTTTCCTCAACAATCCGCCGGAACAACTCATCGGATTGGAAAAGCATATTGTATTTACTGGCAACGGTAACCTTGCCCTTTCCCCCTTTGGCTTTGCGTTTCATGGCCAGCTCGCAGGTTGCCTTGGCTACATTCCTCGTGTTCTCCTCCGTTATCACCCTCACTGCAAATTTACCCTTCTGCGAGGTATCCAGCACCTGACCCGTGATAAAATCAGTAAGCTTCAAAGGTTCCAACCGCTCAATCTCTCCTTCCCGCCCCGGATAGAGGCCCTCAAGATTCTCACGAACCACAACGAAATCAATCCCCTCCGGCTTCTTCAACGGACTCCGCATCCCCTTCATCCACTTGACGGGCCTGAAATTGGCATAGGTCTTCTTCCCCCACCTTAAATATCCCAATCCCCCGGTCATATCTCTGCTGGAACCAAACAGGGTGCAGTCCGCTCCGTCTACCGTCTTCTTGGCTTCTTCGGGAAACGCCTTCCCATGCTTCTGAATCGCTTCTTCACCCGTTAAGGGCCAAAAGAATTCAATCCCCAGCTTCATCCCTTCTAAAAGCTCTACGGTCGGAATTACGAATTCCGGAGACGCATCGTCACCCTTTATAACGCAAACCTTCTTCTTGGCCATTCAGACTCCTCCTTTATAATGGTTATTTGCTTCGCCCTTCAAAGGGTTATCATTCAACCGTTATTCTTTCTTCAACCTTTCCCTCAGGGCGGGGATGATCCCCCCTTTGGCGATGATGCCCAGCATATCCTTGGAGAGGGCCTCTCCCTTAATCTCGGTCCCCCTGGTGACATTTCTCACCCGGGCGCTTTCCAACTCCAACTCCAGTTCATCCCCCTCATGGAAAGCCTCCGCTACCCCGGGGCAAACAATACTCGGCAAAGCAATCGCCACGCTATTTCGAAAGTAGATTCGCCCGAAGGACTCGGCAACCACGCACCCCATTCCCAGCTTCTTCAGATTCGCCGGCGCCTGTTCCCGGCTTGAACCACATCCCCAGTTCTTTCCCGCCACAATCACATCACCAGGTTTGGCTTCCTGAGTAAACTTAGGATGGATGTGCAAAATTACCCGCCTGACCTCCTCCCACGGCGCAGTAAAAGTGAAACCAGGAGCCATGACATCCGTGTTTACATTGTCCCCAAACTTCCACACCTTTCCTTTGATCAAGGTCATCTCCTTCCCTCCTACCGTTTACTTTGCCTTGGATCCACGATTCTCCCCGCAAGGGCTGAAGCAGCCACCGTTGCTGGTGAACCAAGATATACCTCCGCCTCAGTGCTACCCATCCTTCCCTTGAAGTTCCGATTGGATGAGGCAATACATCTTTCCCCCGCGGCAAGTAGACCCATGTGCCCGCCAAGGCAGGGCCCACAACCGGGATTGCAGATAACCGCCCCGGCCTCAATTAGGATTTCAAGGATCCCTTCCCGAAGAGCCTCCAAGTATATCTCCCAGGAGGCAGGAAAAACAATCAACCGAGTTTCCGCGTGTACCCTTTTCCCTTTTAAAATGGCGGCAGCAATCTCTAAATCTTCGAACCTACCGTTGGTGCAAGAACCAAGAAACGCCTGGTCTACCCTTACCTCCCCCACCGCGGAGATCGGCCTTACATTGCCGACATCATGGGGAAAGGCAACTTGCGGCTCAAGACGAGACACGTCTATCTCGTATTCCTGCTCGTAACGGGCATCAGAATCTGCTTTGAAAATACCTACCCGCTTTTTCTCCCCTTCCTTCACATATTTATGGAGATAATCTACCGTTTTTTGATCTGCCTCGAAGAAGGCAAATTTCGCCCCAAGCTCCACCCCCATATTGGCCATGGTCATCCTGCTGGCGATACTCATCCTCTCCACGGTGGGCCCCTTAAACTCTATTGCCTTGTA
>JAOUFX010000343.1 GCA_029857975.1 Deltaproteobacteria bacterium
TTGAAATCTTCTACCCTGGTTGCCTTACATAAATCGGTGAGAAGTTTTGTCATCTCATCTAGTCTTTCCTGGAGATGCAAAAGAGTGGCAATCTTCCCTTTCAGAATGATCTCCTTTGCCGGACTCGCCGTAGCTACAGAGCTTTGGGCCGCCCGAAGAATATCCTCCACCGAAAAGGTGAGTTTATTACCCACATAGGGCTGCCTCAACGCCTGAGAAAGGACTTTTGGTTTGGCGGCCTTAACCAGTCGTGCGGAGGGATACGCCTGGAGAAGTCGAAGCATCACCCGGGTATAGATATCCGCGTTGGATTCCAGCTCTGGAAAGATCGTCCGTAAAACTCTTTTGATCTCCACCTTCATGGCGCAAATTAGATGCGAGAGCGACTCCCTTTCTCGGGCTAGGTCTCGGAAATCCTGAAGATCCGGCGAGATCGATAATGGAGAGATCTTTTCTCGGTTCTCCATAAGAAACTTCGCAATCGTCCGGGCATCTTTTTTATCCGTCTTGGTCTTCCTCAGGGAACGCTTCGCAAAATTGGCAATCAGCAGGGGATTAAGGACCACGGCAGGTATCCCCTGGGAGGTGAGAAAAGAGAAAAGATTGATGTGATAGCATCCAGTCGATTCCATTGCTACCAGAACCTTTTCACGATCCTGGCAGCGAGCGATAACGATCTCCAGAAATTTGCAGAATCCGTCGGAGTCCATCGAATAGAGCCCTGAGAAACATTCGTTTCCTTCGGCATCCAGGCCGGCAGCAGAAAAGGTATCCTTGGAGATATCTACCCCAACAAATATTCTATCCATTCTTCTACCTCCTTCCCAGAGTAGGCAGGATCAGCCCCCCCACCAAACCTCCATCGTGACCAGGGTTCAATGACCCAATCAACTTATTAGGTCTTGGGGAGGCGGGGAACACACTGTACTAAGGGCTCTTAACCCAGGAAGAAGTAAGTCCTCCTGCCCCTTTCATTTTTTATCCTTATTTACAGTAGGAGGAAGAAAGCGTTGCCTGTCCTGCCAGTGCCCATTAAACCAAACCTTTCCACAAAGGCCCAGCTGAAAACCCTGACACCATTATGATACCGCCAGCACTGGCACACTCCTAAACTGCCATCAAGAAATGCAAAATAAATAGACCTGACCTATCAACGCACTCAATGACTCGCCAGTTCTTGCCGGTCCTTTCCCCGCGTCCTCCAAGTCACGGCTTCAGGATTAGCTTGCCCAGCACCTGTCCGCTCTCGATCAGGGCGTGCGCCCGGGAAGCTTCGGCCAGCGGCAGCCGCATCGAGATCGGCGGTTTGATCTTGCCCGCCGCAAGCAGGCGGAGCAAATCCTCGGTCGCCTCGCGCCGGCGCCGGCGGTCTTGGTCGAAGATGTGCATCGAAAACATCCGCAAGCCAAGGCTGTCGCCCATCCGCCGGCGCATTGCCCCCAGCACGTCGCCGGTCGGATGGCCGTCGAGCTGGCCATAGGAGACCACCAAGCCGAACGGGGCAAGGCGCTCGAAATGCGCGGTGAATCCTGCGCCGCCGATCGAGTCCAGGATCAGATCAACACCTGCGCCGCCGGTCAACTCGCGCCAACGTTCATTCAAGTTCTCGGCCCGGGAGTTGATCGCGGCGTCCGCCCCCAGCGAACTTACGAACGCCGCCTTTTCGTCCGAGTCAACCCAGCCGATCATCCGCTTTCCGTCAACCTTTCCCAACTGGACAATCGCGCTCCCGATACCGCCCGCGGCCCCGGTCACGAGCACCGATTGATAGGGCTGGCCGCACGGCGCGCTGTGCAACAGATGCCAGGCGACCTGGTAGTTGGAAAGCGACGCTGCCGCTTCGAGGTCGGTCCCCGGTGGCAGCAGGTAGAGCGCAGCGGCGTTCGCCGCTAAGTACTCGGCGTAACAGCCGCCGCGCACCGGCAGCTCGCGGGCTGAGACGAACACCGGCTGGCCGGGGCTTAACGAAGTGACCCCCTCGCCCAAGGCATCGACGACCCCGCTCATCTCGATCCCCGGGATCGCCGGCAGCGGCGGCATCCAGGCGTACTCGCCACGGCGGACCAGGATTTCCGGCATGCTGACGCCGATCGAGTGCGCCCGGACCAGGACCTGGCCTGGCCCCGGGATCGGCTTCGGGGTGTCCATGTAGCGCATTACTTCGGGGGGGCCGGGATTATCGAATAGAATGGCTTTCATATAGGTGGGGTTTGGAGTGTTGATTTTCCCATGTTTGCTTTTCGAAGGCATAAATATCCCCCTCTTTTTTCATATGAATCATTACTGTCAACCATTCACCCCGTCGCGCAAATCTTGGCCATCGCTTCCAGGACCCGATCGATGTCTTCGGAAGTATTGAAGGGGCCCAGGCTGAAACGTACCCCTCCCCTCCGGCCCGTACCCAGGCGGCGATGAACCAGGGGGGCGCAATGCAGGCCGGCCCGGGTGGCGATGCCGAAATCCCCATCCAGGATGGCTGCTACATCTGCCGGGATCATCCCCTCCACGTTGGCCAGAACGACCCCCAAGCGCCGGTCCATGCGCTCGCCCCCATAGAGCTTGACCTTTCCCATTCCGGCCAGTCCTTCCCAGAGCCTTCGAGCGAGGGCCCGCTCCTTTTCCAGGATCCTTTCCATCCCCTGGGCCGCGAGGTAATCCAGGCCGGCCATTAACCCGAGAACGCCCAAAAAATTGCTGGTTCCGGCCTCCAGGCGGTGCGGGTAAGTCTGAGTATGGGTCAGTTCCTGGGAATCGATGCCCGTTCCGCCGAACCGGGTGGATTGCACTTCCAAGCCTCGGCTTAAGATCAGCCCGCCGATGCCGGTGGGCCCGAGGAGGGATTTATGACCGGTAAAGGCCACTGCCGACACCCCCCAGGCGGAGATATTGATCGGCACCACCCCGGCGCTCTGGGCGGCATCGATGATCAGCGGAATCCCTCGCTCGCGGCAAAGGGTTCCGATGGCCTCCACCGGCTGGATGGTACCCAGGGCATTAGAGGCATGGGTCAAAAGGACAAAATCCGTCTCGGGTCGGATGGCCCGGACAACATCATCGGGGTCGATGAAACCCTGATCGTCGAAAGGGACCAGATCGTAATCAATCAGGCCCTTTCCCCGCAGGTAGTGCAGAGGGCGCAGGACCGAATTGTGCTCCAATTGAGAGGACACCACATGACCACCGGGCTTGACCGCGCCTTGGATGACTAAGTTCAGGGCGTCAGTGGCATTGGAGGCGAAAATCACCCGCTCCGGGTCATCGCCCCCGAAGAACCGGCAGAGGCGCTTGCGGGCGGCAGAAACCAGCTCCTCGGCTTCCAAAGCGAGATCATACCCCCCCCGGCCGGGAGAGACTCCTTTGGCAGCATAAAGGTCGATCATGCGATCAAGGACTTCCCTCGGCTTGGGGAAGGTCGTAGCGGCATTATCCAAATAAATCATCTCGGTTACTCTTGCTTACATCCCGCAGCTTCTGGGGTTGGGAAGACCGGCCAGCCGGCGGGCGCCATACTTGATCCCGCCCGGGAAAAGGCTCTCAATTTCCATCAAACTTAAATCGGTCCCTGATTTGAGTTGGCGGTGGAGAGGCGCCCGGCCGTTTTGGAGATAGTACTCTCGCAGGAAACGGATCACTCGCCAGTGGGTTGCGGTCAGATCCGTGACCCCGCTCTCGCCGGCCAGATCCTCGGCCACCTCCTCCATCCACTGGTGGGGATCGAGCAGAAACCCTTCGGAGTCAAAGACCATCTCCCGCCCGGCAATGGAACGGACCTGCTGGGTACCATTTTGGACCGGATGGGCCGCCTCGGCTGGCTGATCCAAGGGCAATCCTAAGCCTCCCCCAGGGCCGCCAGAACCTTGTCGGGAGTTGCCGGCAGATGCCGCACCCTGCCTCCGCAGGCGTTGGCAATGGCGTTCGTAACGGCCGGAGCCGTGGGAACCATGGTCATCTCCCCCACTCCGGTGGCGCCGAGAGTCCCTTTGACCCGCGGGGTTTCCCGGATAATATGCTCCATTTCACAACCCATGGTGATGGTCGGAAAGCGGAAGGTGATCCAGTCTTTGGTATATCCGGCTACATATTCCTCCCGCAACGCAAAACCAACTCCCATATCCACCCCTCCTTCGAGCTGGCCTTCCAGGCTTTGCGGATTGATGACCGGACCGGCATCAACCGCCGTTGTCACCTTGATGACTTGCACCTCGCCGGTTCCGGTATTTACCTCCACTTCAGCCATCTGAATGGAGTGCACCTGGGATTCAAAAGAAGGCCCCTGGCCGGTGGCCGGATCCAGGGGACCGGCGTCTTCGTTTTTCTTTTTGCCCATGTAACGGGTCGGTTTACCCGCCGCCCGAAGCTGTTCATGGGTGGTGGCTCCGACTTCGTCCATGGCGGATTTGAGCTGTTGAATCGCATCCACCATGGCCCCGCCGATCATATAGGTAATGCGGCTGCCGGCTGCCGGTCCGGTGGCCGTCGTCTGATCGGTATTCCGGGTTACCAGGCGGATTTTATCCATGGGCAGGCCCATGAGATGGGCGGCGATCTGAACGAACATGGCATCATTGCCTTCACCCGGGTCGGCCGCGGCGGCGAAAACCGACAGGCCCCCGTCCGGGTCCAATTCCACGGCCACGTTGGCCGTATCTCCGGGCCAAGCGATGCCAAAGGCACCCGCGCCCAATCCCACTCCCCGTCGAAGGGAACCGCCTTGCCGGTTGAAATCCGCCG
>JAOUFX010000344.1 GCA_029857975.1 Deltaproteobacteria bacterium
TGATAATTCCATGGTCCGCCGGAACTACGCTTCCGGCAGCGATGCGGAGATTATGGCAATGAAAGAAATAGGCTTTATCAAGAATATCCAGAGAGAAAAGATCGTTCTCGGCGAAAGGGGAAGGATTTGAAAGGCAAGGTTACTTATAAGAGTGCCGGAGTGGATATCGATGCCGGGAACAAGTTCGTCGATTTAATTCGGCCGATGGTTCGCAAGACTTTTCGGCCCGAGGTGATCACGGACATCGGGGGGTTTGGGGGTCTTTTTTCTTTCCCGGCAAAAAAATATGAAGACCCTGTCCTGGTCTCCTCCACGGACGGAGTCGGCACCAAATTGAAAGTGGCTTTTATGGTGGGAAAGCACGACACGGTGGGCATCGATTTGGTCGCCATGTGCGTCAATGACATTGTCGTCCAGGGGGCGGAACCCCTTTTTCTCTTGGATTATCTGGCTACGGGCAAACTCTCCTTGGAAGTTTCTACCCAGATCATCAAAGGGGTGGCCAGCGGGTGCAAAGAAGCGGGATGCGCCTTGATCGGGGGAGAGACAGCGGAAATGCCCTCTTTCTATAAAAAAGGAGAATATGATCTGGCCGGGTTCACCGTGGGGGTCGTGGAGAGGAAAAAAGTCATCGACGGCTCTTCCATCCGGGCAGGGGATCAACTTATTGGCATCGGATCCAGCGGGCTGCACAGCAATGGTTATTCTCTGGCGCGTAAAGTGCTCTTCGAACGGATGCGGTTGAAACCGAAGCGCAAGGTTTCAGGTCTTTCCCGCACGGTTGGCGAGGAGTTGCTAATGCCCACCCGCATTTATGTCAAGCCTGTCCTCAACCTGCTGGCCAATTTCCATATCCACGGGATCGCCCACATTACCGGTGGAGGGATCACGGATAATCTGCCGAGGGTCATCCCCAAGGGATGTAAAGCGGAGATCCATAAGGACACCTGGCCCGTACATCCCATCTTCCGGATCATTCAGGAAGGGGGAAACGTACCGGAAGCGGAGATGCTCCGTACTTTTAACAACGGCATCGGGATGATTTTAGCCGTCCCGCTTAAGGAAACCGCAGGAATCATCTCGCGACTTAAAGCCATGAAAGAGAAGGCTTACCGGGTTGGAGAAATCGTAAAAGCCAAAACAAAAGAGAACGCGGTCCAGTACTGGTGAGGAGCTATATGGTTAACCTGGGAGTTCTGGTTTCGGGGAGCGGTTCCAACCTGCAAGCGATCATCGACAACATCGAAGCAGGTCGGGTGGATGCCAAGATTAAAGTTGTTGTCAGCAATGTTTCCGACGTGTATGCCCTGGAGCGAGCCAGGAAACACGGAATCTCTTCCGTGGTCATCCGCCATAAGGAATTCAAGACCCGGGAAGAGTTTGACCAAAGGTTGGTGGAGATTTTAAAGGCTCACCAAGTGGAATTGGTCGTTTTGGCGGGATTCATGCGCATTATTACCTCCGTACTTTTAAGAGCTTTTCCCATGAGGGTCATGAACATACACCCGGCTCTACTGCCAGCCTTTCCGGGGACGCACGTGTGGCAGACCGAAGTGGACTCCGGGGTAAAGTTTGCCGGTTGCACGGTTCATTTTGTGGATGAAGGGACAGATACGGGGCCCATCATCATCCAGGCTGTGGTGCCCGTCTATGACGATGATACGGGCGATGCATTGAATGCTCGCATTTTGAAGCAGGAGCATAAAATTTATTCCCGGGCCATTCAGCTTTATGCCGAAGGGCGTTTGGAAATTCAAGGACGACGTGTCTTGGCCAAGGGGATCTCCAAGGTTCCGGACGCTTTTATGATCAACCCGCCAGCCGGTATTTTTGATCCATGAACTACGAAATCGTCTTGGTCAGCGCCTGTTTGATAGGTGTAAACTGTCGGCATGACGGGGGGCATGCCTATTGCCCGGAAGTTTTTGATGATCTGTTCAATCGTCATTTCCTGCCGGTGTGCCCCGAACAATTGGGCGGTCTGCCCACGCCGAGAATTCCGGCAAACCTTGAGGGAGGAGATGGCAGAGATGTATGGCGGGGTATAGCCAGGGTAATAAACAAGGGGGGGGAAGACGTCACAGGAGCTTTCTTGAAAGGGGCAAAGGAAGTTCTGTGCATCGCCCAAACAGCCAAAGCAAAAAAGGCCATTCTTAAAGACCACAGCCCATCCTGCGGGTGCCAGGCCATCTACCGGCAGGAGGGCCTAGTCAGAGGGGTGGGGGTTACCGCGGCTATTCTGGCGGAAAACGGATTAGAAGTGGTCTCCGAATTGGGTGAGCCGGTATTAATGAACAGGACTCCGCAAGACAAATAAATTTCTTGCGATAAATTTTTTATTGTGGTATAAAAAAAATTAAGCAGGGGGAATCCCCTGCTGTTTATTTTTAAATTCTTGGAGGAATTCAATGGCTCGATCGTGTGAGATCTGTGGAAAGGGGCCCCGGGTGGGCCATAATGTGAGCCATGCTAACAACCGGACCAAACGCCGCTGGTATCCAAATTTACAGCGGGTCCATGCCATTCAGAAAGGTACAACCCGGAGAATAAGAGTTTGTACACGCTGCCTGCGCTCCGGTTTGGTAGTGAAAGCTGTTTAACGAAAAAGTGCCAAGTTCCAAGTTTCAGGTTCAAAAAATGAACCCGAAACCCGGAGCGCGTGACCCGTAACTCGCAACTTTGTCCTGTTTTAAGCTTCCGCTCTTTTCTCTTCTTTCTCCATTGCGGGTAAGCCCCGCAAACGTTCCACTTTTAAAACACTCTTGAGCTTGGTCAGCGCCCGAAAGGCGTTTTGTAAGTGCTTAAGATCGTGGACCTCCAACTCAAAATTACAAATCGCCCTCTTGTCTTCGGTTGTAGCTACATCCGCCCGTATAATGTTCACTTCTGAGGAGGCCAATGCAGAGCTAATCTCGGCGAGCAAACCCTTCTTGTCGTTGCAAACAACGCGGACGCGTACGACATGGATGGCTTTTTCCTTCAAGTTCCAGGAAACTGGGATCATTCGTTGGGGGTCGCTGCCTAACATATTGGGACAGTCGGCCGTATGAACGGTAACCCCTCGGCCCCGGGTGATGTACCCTGAAATCGCATCGCCGGGCAGAGGATTACAGCATTTAGCGAACCGTACCATCATATCCTGGATTCCCCGAATCTGAATGCCGCTGGGTTCTCCGCGGATTTTTTGGGCCAGACGCTTGAGACGGGATTCTTCTTTTTTCTCTTTTTCGAGTTTTTCGGGGGGGATAAGTTTGGTGATAATCTGGGTGGAAGAAACATTGCCGTATCCTACTTCAGCCATCAAGTCATCGAGGGATTGGAAGGATAGCGTGCTGACGATCTTCTTCATCTCCTCGGATTTGAGGATTTTGCCAAAGTCCAGATGATACTTTTTAAACTCCCGTTCGCAGATCTCCCTCCCCAGGTCCACCGAGCGTTCCCGGGCCTGGGCTTTGATCCATTGACGGATTTTGGTGCGGGCGCGGGAAGTTTGGACGAATTTAAGCCAGTCTTTGCTGGGCTGATGTCCGGCGGCAGTGACGATCTCGACGATATCCCCGTTTTTAAGCTGGTAACGCAGGGGGACGATCTTGCCGTTGATTTTCGCCCCCACACACTGGTTGCCGATTTGGGTATGGACGCTGTAGGCGAAGTCTACCGGGGTAGAACCAACAGGGAATTGTTTTACATCTCCTTTGGGTGTAAAAACATAGACTTCGTCGGGAAAAAGGTCGATCTTCACCGTCTCCAGAAACTCTCTGGGGTCGCGCAAATCCTGCTGCCATTCTAAGAGCTGCCGAACCCAGGCGAATTGTCTGCTGTCCTTGGCGGTAATCTCTTTACCTTCTTTATACTGCCAGTGGGCGGCGATACCCTCTTCAGCCGTGCGATTCATTTCTTCCGTGCGAATCTGGATTTCTACCCGCTCCCCGTAAGGGCCGATTACGGTCGTGTGTAAAGATTGGTAGCCGTTGGCTTTAGGCATAGCAATGTAATCTTTGAAACGCCCGGGTACGGGCTTCCAAAGAGAGTGGATGATTCCCAGCGCTTCGTAACAGTCTTTAACCGTGTCCAAGATGATGCGAAAAGCGATGATATCGTACACCTGCTCAAATTCCAGGTTTTGAGCTTTCATCTTGCGATAAATACTGAAAAAATGTTTGGGCCGGCCGCTAACCTTTCCCGCTAGACTGTAAGAGGAAAGTTTTTCACCAATGATGGAACTGACCTCCTGGATGTATTTTTCTCGTTCTTCTTTTTTCCAGGCCACATCGCGGGCCAGTCTTTGGTATTCTTCCGGATGGAGGTACCGGAAGGATAAGTCCTCGAGCTCGGTCTTGATCCGATCGATGCCCAGCCGGTTGGCCAGGGGGGCATAAATATCCAAAGTTTCCTGGGCGATTTTAGTTTGAGTTTCCGGGAAAAGGTACTGCAGGGTGCGCATATTATGAAGGCGATCGGCCAATTTAATGAGGACAATGCGGATGTCTTTGGCCATGGCCAGGAGCATTTTGCGGAAATTTTCCGCCTGCTGTTCTTCCCGGGTGGACAAGGTTATCTTGCTGATTTTGGTCAGTCCGTCCACCAGACCGGCGATCTCAGGTCCGAAAGTCTGTTTGATTTCATCGAAGGTGGTGTAAGTGTCTTCCACTGTATCATGCAGGAGCCCTGAAGCCACGGTGGCAATGTCCATTTTCATGTCGGCCAAGATGGCCGCAACTTCTA
>JAOUFX010000345.1 GCA_029857975.1 Deltaproteobacteria bacterium
AGGCCAGCCCCCCACCGATTCCGCCCGCCCACTGTAAGTCCACGATAGCATCGCGGATAAATCTTGCCTGGTCGAAGGCGACGGCAATCTCCACCTTCGGATTGAGCTTTTTCCTTAACCGGTCCACTTCCTGGTGGACTTTTTGGGCTATCTGGACGGTATTGCCATCTGCCTGTTTAAAAATAGAGATGCCGATGCTTCTTTCGCCATTCATCCGAGAAGAGCTTGTTTGGTCCTTGAAAGTATCCTGTATTTCGGCTACATCGGATAGAAAAATGGGGATATTCTGCTTGGTTTTCCCCACTACTACTTTTTCCATATCCTTTAGCGCTTGAAACTGCCCCATGGTCCGAATCCGAATTTCCTGGTAGGGCTGCTCGATTTTTCCCCCAGGGAAATTAAAATTGGCCGCCTTCAGGTTCTCCACAACCTTGGAAATGGGAATTCCGTGGGCAAACAACCTCCCCGGATCCACGGCAATCAGGATCTCCCTTTCTACTGCCCCACTGACTCTGGCCAACGCTACCCCCTCGATACGCTCCATATCTCTTTTGATTTCTTCGAAGGCGATGCGGGTCAATTCGGCCAAATCGCCCGAAGCAGCGATGGATAGGGTCATGATGGGTAAACTTGCCGGATCGTATTTAACCAAGATGGGATTATCCATCTCTTTGGGGAGGGATTCCCGGATCACATCGGTTTTTTCACGCACGTCTAAAGCCACCAGGTTTGTATCTGTCCCCCATTCGAAATCCAGGGTTATCAGGGAAATCCCTTCTTTGGAGGAGGAGGTGATCTGCTTGAGCCCTTTCACCGTGCCCACGGCTGCCTCAATTGGCTTCGTGATCAGCGCCTCAATCTCGGAAGGTGCAACGTTTTGATAGGAAGTCAAAACCGTAATCTGGGGATAACCCAAGCTGGGCAAAAGTTCCATGGAAAGCCGCTGCCAGGAAATAATTCCCAGCAACACAACGGCGGAGAAGACCATTAACACCGTGACCCGGCGATGAAGAGCAAACTCTGTAAGCTTCATAATCCTACCTGGTTATCTCGGTTGACTGTACGGAGGCTAAATCTCTCAGGCGCTCCTGCCCCTCAAGAACTACTTTTTCCCCGGGTTTTAACCCTTTGGTAATTGCGACCCATCCTTCTTTCCTGGTTCCGGTTTCCACTGTCCGCAAAAAAGCTATTTCATCAATAATAACAAATATATGGATCTTTCCATCTTTTGTCTTGGTCAAAGCTTCTTCAGGAATGGCCAAGACTTTCGCCCGGCCCATTTCCATAATCTCCACCCGGGTGAACATCCCTGGTTTTAAAAGCCCTTTGGGATTTGCGACCTTAATCTTAACCTTTAGCGTACGGCTGTTGGAATCGACCACCGGGCTTAAGGAATAAACTTTTCCCACGAAAGGATGATCTGGATAAGCATCCGATACCACCTTTGAGCTCTGCCCCACACTGACTAAAGCCATATTTTTCTCATTTAAGTCCACTTCGGCGTAAACATGATCAATTTCTATCAGGGTTAGGATCAAGGCGTCGTTGGGAGCGACTGTTTCCCCCGAATATTTCTTCTTTACCGAAACGATTCCGGATATCGGAGCCTTAATGGTAGATTTTTGAATTTTTACTTGAATTTCCTCCAAATCGGCCTCTGCCTTTTTGACCTTGGCTTCAGCCTCTTTTCGCCCTTCTTCCGATTTTACCAAAAGGGTTTTCAACTCCTCGGTCGCCAATTGATGATCGGCCCAGGCTTTTTTGTATTTTATCTCCGCGTCATCCAGGTCGCTCTGGATGATTCCCCCGATGCGAAATAATTTCTCTTGCGTTTCAAAGAATTGCTTCGTTTTTTCGTAGGACACGAGTGAGCTGGTCACCTTGACTTCGGCTTTTTTGACCTCATTATCAGATTTCAAAAGGTCAATTTTGGCTAATTCGAGGGAGGCCTGGTATTGTTTCAATTGGGTTCGTAGGAGGGTGGAATCGATCACGGCAACGACCTCCCCTTCATGAACCTGGTTCCCCTCTTCGACCTTTACAGATTCCAGAACACCAGAGGTTTCTGAGCTAACATCTGCTTTGGAAAGGTAATTAATGGCCCCCATCAGGGAAAGCGAGGAGGCCAGGTTTCTCTTTTCCACTTTCATAACTTTGACGGGAATCTTTCCGGTGATATCGCTCTTCCCATTGGATGCCCAGGCTTCCCCGAATAAAAAACTTTCGAGCAAAAGGAGGATCATCAAAATCAATTTAAGCCGTTTATTAGCCATTTGAATTCCCCTTCCACTCGATTTTTTTACCAGTAGCCTTGTAAAGGTCGACCAGGGCCGCAGCATGTTCATAGAGCGCCTTGATGGTTTTTACCTGGGCATCGACAAGATCTACTTGGGCTTTCAATACCTCAACTTCGGTCGTCTCTTTCAATTTCAATTTTTCCTCCAGAACTTTTACTTTTTCTTGATTATACATCACATACTTTTCGCCGGCGGAAATATTTGCTTCCGCACCTTTCATATGATAAAAAGCATCATTCACCTCTTTGGCTACTGTTTTTTTGAGCTGATCCAAGCGGTTTACTGCGAGCTTCAGCTCCGCCCGGGCTTTTTCTATACTCACGCGCTGAGAGCTTCCATCAAAGATGGAAAGTTTCATGTTTTCGGCATCAAAGTTCTCATCTTGTCGAGTAAAGTTAAAGGAATTCTCGTAAAGTTTATTTTGGGAAGCCGAGGAGCTTAGAGTGCTATCATATAGAGAAAGGGATAATTTGAGCATTACCTGCCAATCCCTTTTCTGGCCTAAAAATCGATCGCCCTCCCATCCATGGCTGGCTGCAACACTCAAGGTAGGCCATTCTTTGCTTTTATTCAATTCCAACCGGAGCTGGTTGAAATTTGAGTCTTCCATTTGATATAAAAAATCAGGGCGGGCCTTCAGCGCTAAATCGATAAACTGCTCAACCTTCCCTTCCAAAGGTTTTAAGGGGAATTCGGCCACGACCTCAGTCTTCATCCGCAAATCCCAGCCGATGGTTTTATTTAAAGTCGCAATGGCTACCTGCAGGTCTCCTTCAGCTTTGGCAAGTTTATACTTAATTTCAATGAACTTAGCCTCCGCTTCCAGGACCTCTACCTTGGTCGCTGCCCCCAATTTAAATTTTTCATTCAACAAATCTACCGTTGCTTCTCCCTGCTTGTATAGCTCGCGTTGGTAGCGCAGGCTTTCTTGGGCCGCCAAAAGATCATAATAATTCTTTGCAGCTTCGGCCATGACCTTGGTAGCTTTGGTCTGATAGTCATGCTCCGCTCTTACCGTCTCACTCTTGGTCATTTTATAGCTTGTAACTAATTCTCCCCCCTTATAGATCGGCTTTTCCACCGTGATCTGGCTGCGGTAAATTTTTTGATCGCTAACCGGCTTTCCGAAAAAGTCCAGCTTTGGGCCGTAGCTTGTTTCCATATCAATCCGGGGTAAAAATAGGGCGCGGGATGCATCCTCGGTCTTGAGCCTACCGATTTCAATCTGATCCCTAGCGTTAACGGCATCAGGGTCATTTTTCACAGCCAATTCCAGGCAATCTGCCAATCTCAACCTATGGGTGGGAGACCCTTCTTGCGCAGAGCAAACTTTTATTAGAATGCTATTAAATAGAAGAAAAACACTAAGGAAAAATATTATGTTCCTTTTTATTCCATCCATTCCCAATTCCTCCTCCAGCTTTATGTCTAAATTTTCTCGAAGAAAGCAATTAGAATGCCAGGTTGACTCAAATATGGTTTAAATTAAAGACATTCTAAATCGAATTGTTGGCCATGGGCTAAAATTTTTGAAAAAACTTCAGAGAAAGGGTTACTTTCTTTTTCCTCCTCCGACGCTCCTGGCAAAAAAACCTTTCTTTTTTACATCACAAATATTTCAAGAAATTATCGATGGGGAGTCCCCGTTATTGATTAGCTCATATTTTTGAACCGGCTATTGCCCGGCAATGATCTAAAATCAAGAAACGGATCAAGTGAAAAAATTTAGGAAAAAAGAGAAAACTTCTTCCTTTTTTAAAAGTTTCGGCAAACGATATTAAAATAAATATTTAAATAAAACAATGGCTTACAAGTATTGCCTTGTCTGGCATTTTCTTTGCTGCTTAAAAGTAAGAGCTTCGAATTTACGGAGATCTTCTTAACGGGAAAATCTTATCCTTTTGGGTTTATCCAGCCAGGTTTAAAGTTTAAAAAAATTGGAGAAAAGCGACATCGTTTTTCCCTTGACAAAAGAAATCTCGCTATGTTTAAATCTAACAACCTGGAAGGGAAACCTTTCAGCTGATTCTAAAAAGAAAGGAGGTGAAAAACGATGAGAAAAGTTTCTAAAATTCTACTCTTGTTATCCCTCACCATAGGGTTGGTGCTTCTGGCCCCAGCTAAGGAGACAGAGGCCCAATCCAGCAGCCTCTATTACTTCTATTACGACTATGGGAATGGCGATTCCTATTCTGGCTACTTCTATGACCCCAGTTCGTATTATTACTCGGGGCAATCTGTCGCCTACGGCTATAACAGCACCGGGAACTATGGCTACTATTACATTTACGCCGAGTATACCGGGTATAGTAGTGCTTATGACGGCTACATCTACGTGACTGACTATTATGATTATGACACGGGTTATGGCTATGCCTATTACGTTGATGACTACCAGGGCTATTACGGCTTAGGCTCG
>JAOUFX010000346.1 GCA_029857975.1 Deltaproteobacteria bacterium
CATATTGGCCATGGTCATCCTGCTGGCGATACTCATCCTCTCCACGGTGGGCCCCTTAAACTCTATTGCCTTGTACTGCGCCACTGCGGTGGTATACTTCCCCGCGATAAATAGGATAATATCTTTAGACGTCACCCTCTCGGGCAGGTTCCCTTTGATGACAAACTTGATCGTAAAAGGGACTCTCATCCATAACTCCCCCGTAGCCAACACATAAGCCATCTCGGACACCCCAATGCCCGCCCCCGCAGCCCCAAAGGCCCCATAGGTCGTACTATGGGAGTCCGTGCCTAAGACCAGTTCCCCGGGAATAATGTGGCCCTTCTCCCCCATGATTTGATGGCATATCCCCGCCTGCATGTCATGCCAACCCTCAATCCTATATTTCTTCACTCCCTCCCTTATCAACTTATGGACCTCTGCCTGAGCTACGCTGGGGGCTGGAACATAATGGTCAAGCAGGATCGCTATCTTACTCGGGTCCCAAACCCTTTCCACCCCTTCTTCCTTCAACATCCCGTAGACCTCGGCAAATGCCTCTTGGCTCATCACCTGGTCCACCCTGGCTGTGACATAATCCCCAGGCTTCACCCCTCTTCTACCCGATGCTCTTGCCAATATTTTCTCGGCCATGGTCATCCCCATCGATCTCCCTCCATTCCCTCGGTATCCCATAAAATATCGAACAGCTTACTCAAAATCGGAAAAAGTCGCTTTACGAAAAAACTCCATCCGCTTCTCAATGTCATCCATCCTCTCGATACGACCTTGCCGAACATTAAAACTCCATCGCCTCTTGGAAAGAACTGCTCTTTGGCAGATAGGCGGGATCGGAACGCTTTAACCAGGCCGGGTTCCAGAGGAAAAACTTTTTTGCTGGATATTATAAAATTGGGAATGACAAGTCAAGAAAAGAACTGACCCAAAATATTTTATATTACCTCTTTCTCAAGCCTGAGTAAACCTGGGTGGAGCCCTTGACAAAGCGCGGAAGGGTTAATATAATTCTGCCTTAATGTGCTTTCGGGAGAAGATCCCGGAAAGATGCTAATTTTTTATTCCCCTGCCAAATTTTTAGAAAGGAGGAAAAGAGAGGAAGGTATCTAATTCTATTCTGGAGAAGCCCAAAATACTCTGCATGGAGGTGAGTTGCAATGAAAAGAAAGAAATTTTGGGGAGTCTTTGCCAGCTTCAGTTTAATCCTGACATTGTCATTATCACTCCTGGGAGCCTGCGCCGAAGCGGCACCAGCACAGAAGTTTTCCTGGATTTTTGCCACCAACCCCGGACCGGCAGCCAACACCTGGACATTCTATCCCTATCCACGTTTTCAAAAGCTACTGGAGCAAAGGTCTGGAGGACGGCTCGTACTTGAAACCAAGATGAGTCTTTTTCCGGTGAATGAGGTAGTGCATGCGGTAATCGCCGGACGTGCGGACATCGGCTGGGAGAGGATTCCTTGGCTGAGCGGCACTTTTCCTCTCTGGGATCTTTGCCTCCCCTTCTTTTGGGACAACATCTTTGAATATGAAGCCTTTGTAAACGACCCCAGGATGGCGGAGATAGACAAAAAGACCTATGGTGAGAAAGGGCTGGTAAAAGTTGCTGACATTGCCGTTGAGGCTCTAGACGGAATATTCGCCAAAAAACCAATCGCCACCCTGGCTGATTTCAAGGGGGTGAAAATCAGAACGGCGGGTTTAATTCCCACTCTAGCCCTGAAGTTGATGGGTGCTTCAACCTTATCCATCCCAACCGCGGAAATCATGGAAGCCTTGCAGAGGGGTACGGTGGATGCCATTCAGACTTCCCGCGGCTGGGGCTTAGGTTTCGGGCTACCCGATGTCTGCACCCACGTTAGCTTCTGGAAGGTCCAATCGGTATTCAGCGGCATGCTGATCGTTAATAAAGCTAAATTTGATGCCCTACCCCCTGACTTGCAAAAAATCCTTCTGGAAACAGCGCAAGAAATGCAGGGACAAACCATGTTTGCCGCCAAGGTTGAGGAATATGAGGCTGAAGTCGGCGTAAAAGTCAGCAGGCTGAAAGCTGTTCGACCGAATCAGGCGGAAATAGATAAAGCGAGAGAACTCGTAAGACCTGTAATTGATAAGTGGCTTGAGCGTGCCGGCCCTCAGGGAAAGCAAGTTCTGGCGATTGCCGCCCAATACGCCGGTGGTGCCAAGATTATGCTCAAGAAATAGGTTGCCTCAGGAACTAAGTTTTATAGATGATGAAACGAATAAGTTTCATTTTAGAGAAAATCGTTGATTTTGGTGGCTACCTCTCTGGGTGGCTGGTTCCGCTCATGATGATCTTGGTTGCCGTGGAAGTATTCATGAGGTACGTTCTATACCAGCCACTCATGGTAGCCGATGAGTTCAGCGCTTACCTGCTCGTTGCCCTCTCCTACCTCGGCATGGCCTATACCTGGAAACAAGGAGGGCATGTTCGTATCAACCTGTTAGTGAACCGGCTCCCGGCCAGAGTATCAGGCTGGATAAGGCTAATGGCCTTGATATTGGTCTTAATCTTTCTCATCGGGCTGGATCAGGCTGGCTACAAAATGATCATGTATGCGCTTAAAATCAACCTGAGGTCGGAAACCTGGCTTACCTTCCCTTTGTTTTGGCCCCAGTTAACCATATTTATCGGCTTTCTCCTGCTTACCCTGCTGCTCGTTGTGGAGGTTGCCCGAACCATTACCAAGATTCGGGCAGGTGAAAATGTGGAGGAGGCAACCAAGTGGGTTTAGGATTCATGTCCCTAATCCTTCTCGGCGGCCTGGTTCTTCTTTTAGCCTTTGGGATTGAAATCGCACCGGCCATGGGAGTCATGGCTGCGCTGGGACTTCTGCTTTTTGTACACCAGCCCCTCGACTATTTTGCCCGGGCCGCTTTTGAAATCATGAACTCCTTCACTTTTACGGCCATCCCGCTCTTTGTATTTATGGGGGCAATATATTCCAACACCGGAATTATCGGCTCCCTCTTCCGGGGAGCCGAGAAAATATTTGGCAACCTTCCCGGCAGCCTGGCCTCAGCCGTCATCGTTGCCAATGCTATTTTTGGGGCTATCTCAGGCTCCAGCCTGGCAGCGGTAGCTACCTTCGGTAAGATTTGCTTACCCGAAATGGAAAAGGCGGGCTATGATGCCAAGCTATCCCTTGGCGCAATCGCTATTTCCGGGACATTGAGCGTTCTCATACCTCCCAGCGTCATCCTGATTGTCTACGGGGGCTGGCAGGATGTCTCCGTGGCCCGGCTCTTCGCCGGCGGTGTGATCCCCGGAATCATTCTGGCTTTACTCCTCATGCTCACCGTGACCATTATGGTGGTACGCAATCCCACACTGGCACCAACCAAACCAAAATTCGCCAATAAAGAAAGAATAAGGGCTTTTTTGGATTTGCTGCCTTTTATAGGAGTGATCGTCTTAGTCCTGGGCACAATCTTCGGCGGGATTATGACCCCTACAGAGTCTTCATCTTTGGGTGCTCTACTGAGTATTGTTCTCGCCCTAATTTATCGCCGTATGAGCTTTCGGGCGCTTAAGGACAGCATGTGGACAGCCGTAACCATAACCTCAATGATTGCCTTTGTCCTGTTTACGGCCAGGATGTTAGGGCAGGTCTTTCAATATATCGGTCTTACCGAGGCCTTTTCATCATTTATGATAGGCCTACCCTTGGGTAAATATACCCTATTCGCTGTTATTTGCCTGATGTATATTGTCCTTGGATGCTTCTTTGACGCTCTATCCATGCTGGTGTTAACCCTTCCCTTTGTTGCCCCCATTATCAAGGATCTGGGATTTGACTTGATTTGGTTCGGTGTCACTTACGTCGTGCTGGCTGAAATCGGTCTGGTTACCCCACCCTACGGCCTTAACCTTTTTGTTCTAAAAGGCGTTGTGCCTAAGTATGAGATAACCACTATCTTTTTGGGCACCCTGCCCTTCTTGATCCCTACGGTTATTTTGATTATACTTCTGGTCCTTTTCCCTGCGCTTGCTTTATGGTTCCCCAGCGTACTGTACCGCTAGGGAGTTATAGGAGGTTATCGTCTACCGACCCAAACGGGGAGAAGTTCATTTTTCTTGACAAGGCACGTATTTTAAACTAATTTCTTATCATCGTATTACCTACCAGTTTCCTGTTAATCTATCAACGTAACTTCAAACCTTCCGTACCTGCAAATGATTGTGAACCGGTGATTGCTTTGGAATGTTTTGAAAAAGTAATTTTTAACCAATAGGGGGCTTGAGGGATATGGAAAACAATACTAAAAAAATTTGGATCGGTTTGGTGCTCTTAATCTTTATAGGAATAGGTCTGGCATTCTATCTTTTTTTCTATCATCCATCGGAAGAACCCACCCCTATCGGGCAGCCCGGAGAAAAAGAACCCCCTCTGACCCCTTCACCTCAAGCCCTCCAGGAAAAAGAAAAAGGAATTTCTCCGATTCCTTATGTCGGGCTCGAGAAAAGCGACGCAAGGATGCGCAAAGAAACAAAAGGCCTGTCCCCCCACCCTAAAATCGCTGAGTGGTTAAAAAATGAAAATATTATCTGGATCATCACTGCGGCGGTAGATAATATAGCCGATGGTTTAAGTCCCAGGGCCCACCTGAGTTTTTTGTCTCCGCAAAAAGGATTTGAAGTGACTGGAAAAAGCCCAAAGCTTTACTTGGACCCCCAGGGCTT
>JAOUFX010000347.1 GCA_029857975.1 Deltaproteobacteria bacterium
GCGCAGGGAACACAGAGGGAGAATTTAGAAATTCATAAGTCCTTTGTTTGGTTGCGGCTCGGCCGCATCGTTTTCTCAGTGATCAAAAATTAGGAGGAAAGATGGAGATCATCGTTTGCGTCAAACCTGTTCTCGACCCGGATTTGCCCCCGGCCAAATTCATCATTGATCCCAAGAGCAATCGGGTCATTCCCCCCGAGGGGATGCCCCTGGTGATGAACCCCTATGATGCTCTGGCCGTGGAAGCGGCCCTGCGGATCAAGGAGGCGAAGGGGGGGGGGAGGATAACCATTCTCACCCTGGGAGACTCCAGCGCCGACAACGTCATCCGGAAAGCCCTGGCCATGGGCGCGGATGAGGCCGTGGTCCTCTCGGACCCGGCTTTTGCCGAATCCGACGGATTCGCCACCGCCCGGGTCCTGGCCCAGGGAATCCAAAAGGTCGGCAAATACGACCTCATCCTTTGTGGCCGCCAGGCTGCGGATTGGGATCAGGGGATCGTTGGAAGCGCCCTGGCAGAATTCCTTGGGATCCCGGTGGTCACCCGGGCCAAGGCCGTCGAAGCGGCCGATGGAAAAGTCAAGGTCGAGCGAGTCATTGCCAGTGGATTCGAAACGTTCGAGGTCCCGCTGCCGGCACTGATCACGGTGAGTAGCGAATTCGGCCAGGCCCGGATTCCTTCGGGCTGGGGCATCATCAAGGCGGCCAAAAAACCGATTCCTGCGTGGGGCGCTGCTCAACTGGGAACGGATCCTGCGGGGGTGGGCAAGGGTGGAGCGCGAAATCCTCTGATAAGACTCTACCTCCCTTCCTACCAGAGAAAATGCGAGATGGTGACCGGAGAGACCCCGGCGGAAGCAGCGGCCAAGCTGGCCGAGAAGATCGCCGGATTCAAAGCCTGATGCGGGAAAAAGGGATTTTCGTCTTTTGGTGTTGAACCCCTGAAAATTCCCTTCCCACTCAATCCCTGGATCTCCCGCAGCAGGGGAAAAGGGGGAAGGAATAGAAAAGCACGGAGGAGAATCAAGTCATGGCTGAGTACAAAGGAATCTTGGTCGTTGGAGAGATAGAGGAAGGCAAGCTGGCATCCATCAGCAAAGAGCTCTTGGGCGGAGCCCGGCAGATTGCCGATTCAACCAAGGAAGAAGTAAGCATGCTTCTCATCGGGGAGAAGGCACCTTCCCTGGCGGAGGAGGCCATCGCTCAAGGAGCGGACAAGGTCTACCTTGCCGCCCACCCCTCCTTTGCCGAATTCCACGGCGATGCCTACACCTTCTTGATCGGAGAACTCCTTAAGGAGGTCCAACCTGCCCTGTGCCTGATGGGCCAGACCGACTGGGGGCGCGACATGGCCCCCCGGCTGGCCGCGCGCCTGGGGGCGGGGCTGTGCATGGACTGCGTGGAGGTCAAGTTCGACCCCGACAAAAAACAGATCGTCCAGTCCCGTCCGGCCTTCGGGGGAAAGGCGGTGGCCGTCCTGGCCTCGGCAGCGGGGAAGATGCAGGTGGATACGGTCCGGCCCAAATCCATGGCCCCTCTTGCACCCAAGGGGGGCCGCTCGGGCCAGTGCATATCCCTTTCCTTGAGCTTCGACCCTTCCCAGCAAAAAGCGAGATTGACCAAGCGGGACAAGCTGCCGGCCGAGGGAATCAAGCTGGAAGAGGCCCGGGTGATCGTGGCTGGAGGCGGGGGCGTGGGGGGCGCGGAAGGTTTCGCCCTGCTCAAGGAGCTGGCTCAGGGGCTGGGGGGGGCCGTGGGAGCCACCCGGGTACCGGTGGATGAAAAGTGGGTCCCCCTGAGCCTGGAGATCGGCCAGACCGGAAAGATCGTCAGCCCGGAACTTTACCTTGCCGTGGGCATCTCCGGCGCGGCCCAGCACATCACGGGAATTCTTGGTTCCAAATGCATCGTAGCCATCAACAAGGACCCGGAGGCGAATATCTTTAAAGTGGCCAACTACGGGCTGGTGGCCGATTACCGGCAGGTTCTTCCTGCCCTGATCGAAAAATTGAAAACCGCTCATTGAAGGAACAAGGAGTTCCCTCTCCGCCGGGGGAATTCCTCTTCAGCGGAAGGATGGCAGACGCATAGTCTTAGGAACGCCGATTTAGGGATCCAACGTTTCATTTCTCTTTTTCCAGTTTTATGATCTTCTGGGCAGCTTCGCCCATGCTTTTGTGAAGTCGTCAGTCAATTTACCGGAAGTACATGCCGCCGTTGAGAGCAATGACTTGTCCGGTCGCGTACTCATTGCCTGCAAGAAAAATAACGGCTTCGGCCACCTCATCCACCCGTCCCAGCCTGCCCAGGGGAATTTGTTTACGTCGGCTTTCCTCCTCCGTAATCATATCGGTGGCGATTAAAGATGGGGCCACTGCCGTCACGGTAATCCCTTCTTTCACCAGGCGGGAAGCATAGGCCCTGGTAAGACCTTCGATCCCTGCCTTGGAGGCCGTATAATGTAACCCTACTCCTCCACCGGTTTTGGCTGCACCGGAAGATATGTTGATAATCCGGCCCCAGCGTCGCCTCCGCATGCCGGGAAGAACAGCCTGGGTAACCAAGAAAACCGATTTCAGGTTTGCGGTCAAAACTTCATCCCAATCCGCTTCCGTCGTAGCTTCTACGCTCTGAAACCGGGCGATCCCGGCGTTGTTGACCAGTATATCTACCGGTCCGAGGTCTCTTTCTACAGCGGCGATCATGTTCTTAACCTCGGAGGAGCGGGACACATCGGCTTGAATAATAATTGACCGGTGGCCCTGGGAGATCACCTGCTGTTGGGTGACCCGAGCCTCCTTTTCCTGCATCTTATAGTTCACGGCGACATCCGCTCCGCAACCGGCCAGCGCGACGGCGATGGCCCGGCCGATGCCTCGACTGGCGCCGGTGACTAAGGCAATCTTTCCCTGCAGATCAGTCATGCCCAAATTCCTCCTTTTCTCTTAAGTTTTCGGGGATTGGAACCGGTTAGAATAAATCGATAATTCTTCGCTTCCATCAAGCGATGGACTTCGTGCAAAAGGTCGGGGATCCGGTGGATTTCATCAATGATGACCCAGTCCTTGAAATCGGGAGGGATGAAATTCGACAAGCGTTGAGCGGTTAAATCAGTCATGATAAATCATTCTTCTCAGCAGGATATCTTCAACATTCTGCCTTGCATCCAAAACAGATAAAACATAAATTTTCTTTTCTGATATCCTGTAGATAATCCGCCATGGGGGGACGATTAATTCACGATATGTCAGGATGGCTTGATCTTGAAGTTCCGGTACGATACGGCCTCTTTCAGGAAGGGCATAAAGAGTTGATACTTTTTGTTTGATCTCTCTTAATATTTTTAACGCATCTGTCGGGCTGTCGGTAGCAATATATTCAATAATTTCCCTTAAATCATTCTCCGCAATACCAGCCCATATAACCTCATACCTTCGGCTCATTTTAGTTTTTCTTTCAGGGTGATTGCAATATTTTTGAACACATCCCCCTGAGATTTAATCTTGCCGTTTCTAATATCTCCTTCGCCCTGTGAGATCAGCTTTAATAGGCCAATGGCATTACGCATATTCTCATAGCTTTTAGGATCTTGAAGCACCGCTCTTGGTTCCCCATTCTGGGTGATTATGACCGGCCGAGAGGTTTCGTTGATTTGTTTAAGCAAATCGGCTGCTTTCGACTTTAAATAGGTAACTGGCTTTATGTCATTTGTGATATTCATCCCTTATTACCTCCGGTCTTTATATGGTACTTAATACAGACCGAATGTCAAGACCATTTTTATGACGGCTAACGCTTCGGCGGATCAGCGGCTGGCGAATATCGAAGGGGCAGGATGCTGAAGACCGACGCGGACAAGTTACCTTCCGGCCGGCAATGGAAGCAAACGTCAACACCGTCTTTTTTGGCAAGAAAGGATCAAATCAAGTCCCGCCTACCGCTTTTACCTACTAATGCTCAGACATCCAATATATCGATGGGCAACGATTACGGATTGAAGTGAGTATAACGACCACGCTTGCCTCCAGTCGTAAAGATCAGGAATAGGGGGCGGAAGGAACCGGTGTGCCCCGGTGAGCCTCCAAAACGCCTGACGAGCCTCACCTGATCGTTGAAAGTTCCCCCTTTCCACCTCTAACCCGAAAACCCCCCGAAACCCTGCCGAGAAGGCCCCAAACCAAACCCAAGATCTTGTGCTAAAATCCCCTTGACACACAATTGCCTTTTTTGTATATTCAAGCCACCCCAAAGCGAGTTCTTATCAATTTGGGGTCGAGAAGACCCTGCACCAATGCGCCCAATCCCTGAAAAAGGGAGGGATCTGCGCTCTCATTGGCTTGTTTGAAGACCCCCACGAGGTCCATTTCCCGGTCAACCTTTTTGCTCAAAAGGAAATCCAGATCGGGGGATGTCATGGATATTGTTGGGAGTTTCAAGTGGCTTGCGATCTGGTCAAGAAGGGGGTTGTCAAGCTTCGGCCCTTCATTTTCCACCAATTCCCCTTGGTTGACCTTCCCCGGGCCTTCGAAACCCTTATGTACCCTAAAGGTCAAGCAGACAAAGTAATCATCCAGGTCTGATTCTCCAAGTCACCTTTTTATCATCCTTGTCCATTCCTTTAAAGTTTTTCTCCCGACTGACGATAACTAATAAAAAACATAGCGTTTTATCTACAGCCAGTTCCAGTCACTTCGCCTGGCGTG
>JAOUFX010000348.1 GCA_029857975.1 Deltaproteobacteria bacterium
TATCGCGCGACCTTAACCGTTGAAATCATTTTCCAGAGGCAAAAGGATGGGAAAACTCTCTTTAAAGAGGAATTGAGTGAATGGTGGAATTATCCGGTGGTTTCCGACTTGGCCATGACCGAAAACAACAAAAAGAACGCCATTCGGCAGATCTCCTTGCTCCTGGCGGAGAAGATCCACGAGTTGATCTTGGAGAATTTTTGATTTTTTTTGAGGCAGATTCATCCTGTTAGATGTTCACTATCTAACAGGGTAAACCCAGATGATAAGGATGAAAAAATCGTGAAGCGTAAGAGCGCAGGGTGCAAGGGGAATGAAAAGTCTTTAAATCGCCCTCGCGCCTTGCGATTATTTTATATTTATCTACTTTTATCTGCGCCAATCTGCGTCCCGATAATATGAAATCACAGGAATTATTCCAAGAGATTGATGGGGGTAAAATATTACCCCTCTATTATTTTTTTGGACCGGAAAAATGGTTAATCGAAGAGGCTTTGAACAAGATCAAAAAAAAGGCTCTCAATCCTGCGACTTTGGACTTTAATCGGGAGGTACTGGATGCTGAAGAGGATTCTCCGGAATTAATTCTGGAGAGCCTGCAGGTTTTTCCATTAAATTCTCCCCGACGGTTAGTCGTAATCCGTCAAGCGGATGTCGTATGGACGAAAAGCCCGGCTCCCTACTTCGATTATTTCGCCGATCCGAACCCCTCCACCTGCGCTGTTTTTATCGGCGAGAAAGCCGACCTGCGGACTAAATTTTTCCAGGCGTTGGAGAAAAATGGCGCGGTCGTCTCATTTTACCCTCCTTATGAAAGGGAGTTGATTCGTTGGATTCGTTTCCAGGCCGAACAACTGGGCCACTCCATATCCGATGAAGCCCTATTCCTGTTACTGGAACGGGTCGGGTCAAATTTACATGAACTCAAACTTGAGCTGCAAAAATTAACTTTAAAGCCGGGGACAAAAAAATCTATTCAAGAAGAAGATGTTTTAGCCCTTACCGAAGATATCCGCGCAGAGAACCTCTTTGAACTACCCCGGGCTATTGGTCATTGGGATTGGGAAAAAACATTGCGTCTTTTGCGGAAAAATTTACAACAAGGAGACCCGCCCCTTCTCCTGCTTTCGCTGATTCTCCGCCAGCTTCGTTTGATCCGGAGGGCTCGCGAATTAAGGGCAGAGGGCTGCTCCAAGAAAGAGGTTGAGACGAAGCTGAGAATTTTACCCCAAGGGGCGAATGATTTTTGGATACAGACGGATAAATTTTCCCCTACAGCGCTGGAGCAAATTTGGCCGCTTACCAGAGAAACAGATCAGGAACTCAAATCAAGCCGCTTAAATAAGGGACTTATTTTAGAAAAATATCTTTGGGATATGTTCTTTCTCGGAAGGAATAAAATCCAGAGCGCAAAAGGAAAATGAAAAAACAATACTCCTTGTGCCTTGCGATTTTTTTATTTTTATCTGCGTTTATCCGCGAGAATCTGCGTCCCAAAAAATTCTTGGATCGGTAAGGATTTAAGCCGGAGGGGTGAGAGCATTTACCTTTTTCGCTAAACGGGATATTTTACGAGCTGCTGTCTTCTTATGGATGACCTTCTTCGATGAAGCCTTCTGGATAATCGGTATGGCGCTGGCCAAGGCCTTTTGCGCCTCGCCAAGATTTTTTCCTTCGACGGCTTTCAGTACTTTTTTGGAAAAAGTTTTAAGGACCGATTTAACCGCAGTGTTGCGCAGCTGGCGTTTTTTACTCTGCCGGGCCCTTTTTAGGGCAGAAACGTGGGTAGCCAAGAAACCTCCTCAAATTAAAAACGCTAAGCGCCAAGAGCATAGCGCAAGTTTATTTTTATTAAATAATAGAATGTCATGAATGTCAAGTTTTAATTATTGGGACACGGATTTACCCTGTTAGATGTTTGCTATCTAACAGGGTAAACGCCGATTTGCAGGATTAAAATAAATTTGGTTTTTTGTGGTTTTTAATTCCTTTTAGCGGTATTTTCTGAGTAGATCTGCGTCCCCCTACAGAATATGACCGAGCATAAAAAAATTGCCAAGGCAGCCAGCATCGTTGGGGGAGCCACACTCCTTTCCAGAATTTTTGGTTTTGTCCGGGATATGATCGTGGCCCAACTCTTCGGGGCCGGTATGGCCACAGATGCTTTTTTCGTGGCCTTTCGGATCCCCAACCTCCTGCGGCGTTTGGTGGGAGAGGGCTCACTCACGGCATCTTTCATCCCGGTTTATTCGGAATATATCAGTCAGAAGTCAAAGGAAGAAGGAGATGAACTGGTTAGTGCTTCTTTCTCTGTATTGACCGTATTTTTAATCCTTTTGACCGGGCTGGGTATCCTCTTTTCCCCCTGGATCATCAAACTCATGGCCTATGGCTTTTCTCTGGAGCCGGAAAAATTCAAACTGACCGTCTTGCTCACCCGCCTCATGTTTCCTTATATCTTCTTTATCGGGCTGGTGGCCCTGGCCATGGGGGTGTTAAACTCATGGAAACACTTTGCTGCGCCGGCGCTTGCTCCTGTACTCCTCAATCTGTCGATCATTGCCTTTGCCCTTTTATTTTCAGGGATTCTGAAAGAGCCCATTTTATCTTTGGCCTTTGGCGTTCTATTGGGGGGAATCGTTCAGCTCCTATTCCAGATTCCTTTTATTCGCCGAAAAAAAATCTCAATGCGGTTCCGATTCCGCCTTTCCCACCCTGGAGTGAGACGTATTGGTTTGTTGATGGCTCCGTCGGTACTGGGTTTGGGCGTAACCCAGCTCAATGTTTTGGTAAGCACCTTTTTGGCATCCTATCTTCCCCAGGGAAGCATTTCGTATCTTTATTATGCTGACCGACTTTTGGAATTCCCCATGGGGATTTTTGCAATTGCCATCGCCACGGCCATTCTCCCCATGATGTCAGAGCAGACGTCGAAAAACGACGTGCAGGGAATGAAGGAGACTCTTTCCTTCGCCATGCGCCTTGTATTTTTCGTTACCTTACCCGCTATGGTTGGGCTCATAGTGCTGCGCTTGCCCATCATAAACCTGTTATTCCAGCGCGGTGCTTTCAATGCAACCTCGGCCGCAATGACCGCCCAAGCTTTGCTCTTTTATGCGCTGGGCCTGGCTGCCTTCGCCGGGGTGCGCATCATTGTTCCGGCGTTTTATTCCCTCCAGGATACCAAAACCCCGGTTAAAGTAGCGTTTTTAGCGCTTTTGGCTAACGCCGGGTTCGGGGCTGTCCTGATGATTCCGTTAAAGCATGCTGGCTTAGCTTTGGCCACGTCTTTGGCGGCCGGGCTAAATTTCGTCTTGCTCGTGATTTTGTTGAAGAGGAAATTAGGGCGGATTGGGGCCCAAAAAATATTTCAATCATTTTTAAAGAGTCTCGGTGCCTCGGTTGTTATGGGTGCAGTGGCTTATCTAATATGCGCAGGCGGTTCCTGGCATACCTCCGGGGCAACGCTGGAAAAGATCGTTCTTCTTTTTGGGGCAGTTCTACTTGGCATGGTGAGTTACGGGGGAGTTAGTTACTTCTTGGGTAGTGAAGAAATGTACTCGGTAATGGAGATTATTAGAAAAAAAATAAAAAGTAATCCGTAACCCTTCTTGAATTCCTACTTTATATTTTGACCGGTTTTGTTTACGATTTTTTGAAGAGGTTAGAAATATTTATTTTTTTTAGGCGATTGGGAGGAAATAAATTAAAAAAAGCTTAAAATTGACATAATGTCAAATAAATTGGATTTTATTGAAATTATTTGAGTATTTTTGTCAAATATCTTTTATTTTTAATTCAAAAATTGCCATATTGTCAAATTATTTAGAGATAAATATCGAGCCTCCAGCCTTGCTGTAAAAATGCCTTCCGAATAACCGCATTATTTCAAGAGTTTCCTAATTTGGTCCAACTTTAATTTTTTCATTCCCTGGCATTTTCCTTGCTCTTGGCTAAAAGAGGCGTTAATTGCGTTAGGATCGTTTGGTTCGTTATGGTCGCTTAGACCTTCAAAGAATTTAATAATGAACTGAAAGGAACGAACGGTCATAAAGGACATAACGGACTTAACGCACCCAACGGACCAAACGGATTTATTAATGATCGCCGAATTTAATATTAGCGGGCAAGATTTCAAAAAGGCTGGTGAAGCCTCCTTTGAAGTAAAAACCCGCTTGAAGCGCTTGGGGCTTCCTCCCGAGCTCATCCGCCGTGTGGCCACGGCAACTTATGAAGCTGAATTAAACGTGATCATCTATGCCCAAAAAGGAAAAATAAAAGTTTGCATCGAAGACAATTGCGTGGAAGTAACAATCGATGATGTAGGACCCGGTATTCCTAACATCCCCCTGGCGATGCTGGAGGGTTACTCTACCGCTCCTCCCCATGTAAAGCAACTTGGATATGGCAGCGGCATGGGGCTTCCCAATATCAAGAAAAATAGCGACTGGATGGATATTCAGTCGGTAGTGGACGGGGGAACAACTTTGCGGTTTAAAGTCAATCTAGGAACAGGTAATAGGCAATAGGCGGGAGGCGATAGAAAAAAAGCCGCGAAGCGTAAAGCGATAAAAAAGGCTATGGGCGATAGACAATGGCAAATAACAATGAGCAATCAGGCAGGCAAAAATAAGAAAAAGCAAAAGAAGGTGAATTCTCCGGACCGGTCGGAGACCCTTTTATTTTTAAAAAAAGAGCTTT
>JAOUFX010000349.1 GCA_029857975.1 Deltaproteobacteria bacterium
AGGAGCTGAATTTCGTCCAGGTCGATTCGGAGATCCGCATGGGCCCTTTGACTCCATTGAGTCGGATCGCCACGCACCCTGCCTTCTCCGGTCGACTCGCCCTTTTGCGTGAAGCTGCCCTGGCGGTGGGGGACGTACAAATCCGGAACGCAGCCACGCTGGGGGGGAATATTGCCAATGCCTCCCCCTCGGCCGATATGCCTCCTGCCCTCCTGACCCTGGGAGCCAAGGTGAAGCTGCGGAAGAAAGACGGGGAGAGGATTGTAGGGCTGGATGAATTCTGCGTGGGTCCTTTTTGCACCCATCTGGAAGGAGAGGAACTGATCGTGGAGATTGCGATCTCCCCCATTCCTGAAGGAAGCGGGGCCTATGTCTGGGTGCCCAAGCGGACGACGGTGGATGAAACTTTGGTGGGAGTAAGCGTTTGGCTTCTTGCTGACCCGGCTCAGAAAACGTGTTTGGGCGCATCGGTGGCTCTGAGTTCAGTGGCCCCCGTTCCCCTCCGATGTAAGAAGACCGAATCCTTTCTTCAAGGAAAAATTTTAAATTGGGAAACCTTCCGCCAGGCCGGGGAGATCGCCGCCGCAGAAGCATCTCCCAGATCCCGGGCTGATTATCGGCGAGCCCTTGTTTCCATTCTCACGGAGAAAGCCTTGGAGGAAGCATGGAGAAGATCTCCATCATGAGCAATGAAGAAAGAAGATTAGAATCGATTGGACAATCCCCCGTGCGGCTGGATGCCCGGGAGAAGGTGACCGGCCGGACCCTATATGCCGTGGATTTGAAAATGGCCGGAATGCTTTACGCCAAAGTACTGCGCAGCCCCTATCCCCATGCCCGCATTCTGCACATCGATGCGACCAAAGCCCGGAACCTGCCGGGTGTTGTGGCCGTGGTGACGGGGAAGGATTTCCCGGGCTCTTTGGGAATCACGGTGCAGGACCAGAGTTTCCTGGCCGGGGATAAGGTCCGTTTCGTGGGGGATGCGGTGGCCGCCGTCGCCGCTGTCGAGCTGGATGCGGCCGAAGAGGCTCTCGCGTTGATCCAAGTGGAATACGAACTTTTACCCGCGCTCTTCGACCCGGTGGAAGCCAGGCAATCGAGGGAGGTCTTGATTCATGAAAATCTCGCTCAATATGCCGTGGCGCCAGGAATTTTCCCCGTTCCCGGGACCAATATCTGCAACCATTTCAAGTTGCGCAAGGGGGACCCGGAGCGGGGTTTTAAGGAATCCGATCTCGTGTGGGAAGATACCTACAGGTCCCACATGGTGCAGCATGCCCACTTGGAAACGCACGCTTCCATCGCCCAGGTGGATTCTTCCGGAAAGATTCTGATCTGGTCGAACACCCAGACTCCCTATTTTAACCGCAAAGCTTTGGCCAAAGGTCTGAACCTTCCTTTGAACCAAGTTCGGATCATGGCCACCACCCTCGGAGGCGGATTTGGAGGGAAAAGTTATTTGAAGGCCGAGCCCATCTGCGTGGCCTTGGCTCTGAAGGCCAGGGGTCGACCGGTGAAATTGGTTTTTACCCGCGAGGAAGAATTCGGGGTGGCGCCGGTGCGCCATCCCACCATCATCCGCTGTAAGACGGGGATGAAAAAGGACGGCACCTGGTTGGCGCAGGAGACCGAACTCCTCTTCGATACGGGAGCTTACGCCGACATCGGCCCGCGGGTTTGCCGCAATGCCGGCTTCTCGGCAGCAGGTCCTTACCAGGTTCCCAACGTGCGGATCGACTCTTATTGCGTCTACACCAATCAACCTATCGGCGGAGCTTTTCGTGGTTTTGGAATTCCCCAGATGTCTTGGGCGATTGAATCCCACCTGGATGTGATGGCCGAAAAGCTGGGGCTCGATCCGGTCGAGGTGCGTTTGAAGAATGCCGTGGAGGAAGGATCGCTTTCAGCGACCGGCCAGGTGCTCCACAGCGTGGGATTGAAGGAGACCCTCCGTCAGGCTGCGGAGAAGATCGGTTGGGGGAAAGCTGCGGGGCCCTGCCGGGGCAAAGGGATTGCCTGTATGCACAAATCCACGGTCACCCCTTCCTCTTCAGCGGCTTTTGTGGAACTGAACGAGGATGCTTCCGTCACCTTGTTGTGCAGCGCGGTAGAGATGGGGCAGGGGTCTTCAACGATCCTCGCCCAGATTGCCTCGGAAGAGTTGGGCATTCCGGTGGAAAAGATCTCGGTCGTCCGGCCAGATACCGATGTGACGCCCTACGACATGGCCTCGGTCTCCAGCCGTTCTACTTTTTTTGTGGGGAATGCCGTACGGCGGGCGGCAGTAGATGCCCGGGAGCAGCTTCTCCAAATCGCCGCCGAGATCCTGGAAGCGAATCCCCGAGACCTGCTGATCGCAGCAGGCAAAGTCATGGTTCGCGGCGTACCCGAAAAAGCCATCCCCATTGCCGAACTCCCCCTGGGAGAGGCCTTCTATGTGGGGGCCAAGGGTCGAGGAAGGGGCAGGCCAGTTCTGGGCCGCGGGTCTTTCACGGTGGAGGATGCGACTCCTCTGGACCGGGAGACAGGCCAGGGGAAGAACCCCAGTGCTTTCTGGATGTATGCCACCCAGGCGGCGGAAGTGGAGGTAGACCCGCGCTCAGGTCGGATAAAGGTTTTGCGGATTTCCTCGGCCCATGACGTGGGAAAATCAATCCATCCCGTAGCGATTGAGGGACAGATCCAGGGCGCCCTGGTCATGGGGGTGGGGACGGCCCTTTGGGAAGAGATGGAATTAGAAGAAGGGAAAGTGAAGAACCCCAGCTTTGCCGAATATAAACTCCCTTCAGCCCTGGACGCCCCGGAGATGATTCCCATCATCGTGGAAGAACTTCATGCTCAAGGCCCTTACGGGGCGAAAGGGTTGGGAGAGCCGGCCCTCGCCCCTACGGCGGCAGCCATCGCCAACGCGATTTATGCTGCAATAGGAGTCAGGATCAAAGATCTCCCCATAACTCCGGAGAAGATTCTTGAGGGGCTGAGGAAGAAGGAAAATAGATGAAGAAAAGGGATTCATGGCGCTCTATACCAAGATGGTATCTTCGACCCATGAAGGAGCCTATTTAAAAGCATAGAGCATAGAGCAGAGAGCATAGGGCAGAGAGCCGGAATCCAGTATGTTCGTTGTATAGGAATTTCCTTTTGGGACACAGATTCACCCTGTTAGATGTTTACTATCTAACAGGGCAAACACAGATTTTAAGGATATTTCATGCAAAAACACTTAAAGTAGTTATCTGTGTTTATCCGTGAAAATCCGTGTCCAAATTAGTTTATGAAGGGGAGGTTGTTATGGCAGATTTGAGAACTGAATTTTGCGGCGTGGGATTCAAGAACCCGGTTTTGGCTGCTTCCGCCGAGCCGACCCTCTCCGCTGAGAATATGAAACGGGTGATTGAGACCGGGGCCGGAGGCCTGGTGGCTAAAACGGTTACGGACTCCGAAGCCATGCGCCGGTTGACCAAAATGTCCAAATGGCGTTACCTGGATGAGCAGCACAATGTGTGCCGGGGGAAGGTGCCCAGACTTTTCACTTTCTATGGACGAAGCGGATTGGCTGAGGAAGAACCGGGAGAGTGGATGAGAGAGCTCAAGGAAGCCCAGGCCGCTGCGATGGCCAATGACTGTGTCCTCATCGGCAGTGTGGGAGGGACGGTTCCGGAGAGCTGGGCTACTCTTTCCAAGATGGTTGAAGACACGGGGATCAAACTGATCGAATTGAATTTTGGATGCCCTCATCCTTCAGAAATGAAAGGGGCGCAAACGGGCATGCTAATAGGCCAGGATAAGAATGCGGCGGCGGAAATTACCCAGGCGGTGGTGCGGGCCGTAAAGGTTCCGGTGATCATCAAACTCACCCCTCAAGTGGCCGACGTGGTGGAAATGGTGCGAGCCGTAAAATCGGCAGGGGCATCAGCCGTGACCATCATCAACCGTTTTGTGGGGTTCTGCCTGGATATCGAGACGGGCAAACCTTACATCCATGGCTGGGCCGGAGTGGGCGGGCCGTGGGTAAAACCTTTGACTTTACGCTGGGTCTCCAAAGTTTACACCGGGGTGGATATTCCCATCACCGGGACCAACGGAGCCTATGATTGGAAAGACGTAGTGGAATTCATGATGTCCGGGGCGACGATTGTTCAACTCTGTTCGGTGGTCATGCTCAAAGGATACAGCTACCTTACCGAAGTGATCAAAGGGCTGGATGATTTTTTAAACCGCAAAGGGTATAAAACGGCCAAGGAGATTATCGGCCTGGCCGCTAAGGCCGCCATGAGCTACGGAGAAATGGAATTGCTCCCCAAGGAACATGCCGTGATCAACCAGGAGGTCTGCACCGATTGCCAGCGCTGCATCCGCTCCTGTTTTTACAACGTCATCAAAGTCCGGGAAGGGCATGTGACCATTGGCCAAGAGTGCCGGGGGTGCGGCATCTGCACCTGTGTCTGCCCGGTTCCCGGCGCTGTGGCTTTGCAAACCACCGCAGCGTTGCGCCTGGGGCGGTGAACACCCCCAGGCAAGCGCGTCTTTCTGAGGAATTTAGGGCTTATATGCGTTCTACCATCCCCGCGGGTCGGTACGCCGAACCCGAGGAGATTGGGGAAGCCGTGGCCTTTCTCGCGTCGAATCGGGCCAGATTTATAGCGTGGATGGCGGGCGGACGATGCAGTGAGCAGTAATTTTTTGGACGCAGAT
>JAOUFX010000350.1 GCA_029857975.1 Deltaproteobacteria bacterium
CCGACCTTGCAACCTACTTAGGGAAGAAATACGGCGGTTGGGAACCCGTGTGTTATAAATATGGAATATATGGCAAAACCAAACGGTGGATCGCCCTCCCCGTAGGGGCTCCCGCGTTATGCCTGAATTACCGGGAGAGCTGGATGAAAGAAGCAGGGTTTGAAAAACCCCCGGAAAAGATTCCCGAGTTCCTCAAACTCTGCAAAGCGTTGAAGGCCAAAGGGCATCCCACGGGCTTTGCCCTGGGCAAAGCTGTTGGAGATGGAAACAACACCTGGCACTGGTGGCTCTGGTCTTTCGGGGCGAAAGTAGTCGAGGCGGATGGAGTAACCCTTTGCCTCAACAAAAAAGAAACCTGGGACGCTCTGGAAGCCGGCAAGGAATTTTATGAAACCATGATCCCGGGCGTGGCTTCCTGGCTCGACCCCCACAACAACAAAGCCTTTCTGTCCGGAGAAATTTCCATGACCGGCAACGGAATCAGCATCTATTATGCGGCCAAAGAAAAGTTCCCGGATATTGCCAATGACATGAACCACGCCGCCATGCCCATCGGGCCGGTCGGAAAGCATACGGAACTTCATTTGTTCAACCAGGCTTTTATTTTCCGGCATTGCAAGTCCCAGCAGGCGGCCAAGCATTATCTTCAATTCATGTTTGAAGACTCCCAGTACGGCCCCTGGATTGAGGCCATGAGGGGATACGTCACTCCCAGCTTGAAGGATTATAAAAAATTGCCGGTCTGGACCGCCGATCCCAAGCATACCCCCTTCAGAGACACCATTTCCCGTATGCTCTGGAATGGTTACGCAGGACCGGAGGGGCCAGCCTCAGCAGCGACCTTGGCCGAATATGTGGTGGTGGACATGTTCAATGATGTATGCGTGGGCGGCAAGTCCCCCAAGGCAGCCGCGGCCGCGGCCCAGGCCCGGGCAGCCAGATTTTATAAGTCCCGCGCTCCCAGGCCTCCGGCAAAGAAAGCGTAACCGAGAAAAGTCAATCCCCAAGGTGTGAATGTGGGAAACGAAAAAAATTTAGCGATTAACCCCGGAAAGAGGCTGGGCCAGAAATGGCGCTGGTTCAGCCTCCTGGAGGACCGCACCCTTTTGGGGATTGCTTTTGTGGCCCCGGCGGTGGTTTTACTTTTTGCTTTTTTGGCTTATCCCTTAGTGCTGGGAATATGGCTGGGCTTTACCAACACCGTGATCGGACAGAAAGGGGATTTTATCGGACTGGCCAATTATATCAGCCTCCTCCAGGATCAGCTTTTTTGGAAGGTCACGTATTTTACCTTCCTTTACACCATAGCCGCCGTTCTATTCAAACTCATTTTGGGGTTTGCCCTGGCCATCGTCCTGAACCGGGAATTCCGCGCTAAAGGATTTGTCCGGGCCATCGTCCTTCTTCCCTGGATCATTCCCACGGTGCTGAGTGCCATCTGCTTCTGGTGGCTCTTCGACACCACCTTCAGTGGCATCACCTGGATCCTGATGAAAGTGGGTCTTATTGCCCACAAAATCGACTACCTGGGCGATCCGACCAACGCCCGCATTTGTATAATCGTGGCCAATATTTGGCGGGGAATTCCCTTTTTTACCATCGGCCTTCTGGCCGGGCTGCAGACCATCAACCCCACGCTCTATGAAGCTGCTTCCATCGACGGCGCTGGAGGTTGGCACCGGTTCCGCCATATCACGCTTCCCCTGGTCATCCCCCTTTTGACGGTGGTCACCACCTTTTCCACCATCTGGACTTTCGCCGATTTTCAACTCATCTGGGTCATCACCAAAGGAGGACCGGCCAATGCGACGCATGTTTACGGAACCCTGTCTTTCCAGCGGGCCATCGTCGGCGGGCAGTTCGGGGAAGGAGCGGCGATCTCGGTTTTCATCTTACCGGTGCTGATTGTTTGCGTATTGGTCACTTATAAATATTTGCGGAGGGAGGAATAGCTCTTGCGGGAGGAATTCGTCGCGCGCCTGATAAAATTTTATATCCCCCTTTTCATTTTCCTGTTCGTCCTCCTCTTCCCTTTTTACTGGATGTTCATTACCGCGTTCAAGTCCGATATGGAACTCTACGACCTTAAACTGAATCCTTTTTTAATTCACCAACCCACCTTCAAAAACGTCATCATGTTATTCAAGGAGACGCTCTTCAACCGGTGGATGTTGAATACTTTTTTTGTGTCCATCCTGGCCACCCTTCTTTCTTTGGGAGCCAGCCTGTTGGCCGCTTATGCCATCCAGCGATTGCGTTTTAAGACCTCGGGTACGATAGGGATCTCCATCTTTTTCAGTTACTTAGTTCCGCCGACGATCATCTTTATTCCCTTGGCCACCATTATTTTTGAAGTGAGACTCTGGGATAGCCTCTGGTCTTTGGTCCTGGTTTATCCCACCTTTCTTATTCCTTTTTGCACCTGGTTGCTTATGGGATACTTTAAGTCCATCCCCAAAGAGATGGAAGAATGCGCCATGATCGACGGAGCAAGCCGCTTTCGGGTATTCTGGCAGATTGTCGTCCCCCTCGCCCTACCCGGAATCCTTTCCGCAGGCATTTTCGCTTTCACCCTCTCCTGGAACGAGTTCCTTTACGCTTTGGTGTTCATTTCGACCACGACCCAGAAGACGGTACCCGTAGGATTGATCACCGAACTGGTTCGAGGGGATGTTTATCATTGGGGGCCTTTAATGACCGGGGCCCTCCTGGCTTCTGTCCCTGTAGCGTTGGTTTATTCCTTTTTCGTGGAACATTACGTCGCCGGCATGACCGGCGCTTTAAAGGAGTGAGGAACGATGGCTAAAGTGGTCATGGAGAAGTTGAATAAGCACTTCGGTGAAGTCAAGGCGGTGAAAGATTTCGATTTGGAGATCCCGGACAAAGAGTTCATGGTCCTGGTCGGTCCCAGCGGCTGCGGTAAAACGACTACTCTGCGCATGGTGGCTGGCCTGGAGGATATCACCGCCGGGAACATTTATATCGATGATAAAATCGTCAATCACCTTCCTCCCAAAGACCGGGACATTGCCATGGTTTTCCAAAACTATGCGCTCTATCCCCATATGACGGTCTATCAGAACATGGCCTTCGGCTTGACCCTGCGCAAGTTTCCCAAAGAGGAGATCAACCAGCGGGTCAAGGAAGCAGCCGAGGTTTTGAACATCGGTGAGCTTTTAGCCCGCAAACCCAAAGCCCTTTCCGGAGGGCAAAGGCAAAGGGTAGCCGTGGGCCGAGCCATCGTTCGCAAGCCCAAAGTCTTCCTTTTCGACGAACCCCTTTCCAACCTGGACGCCAAACTGCGGGTCCAGATGCGCGTAGAATTGAAAAAGCTTCACGAACGTCTGCAGACCACCATTATTTACGTGACTCATGACCAGGTGGAGGCTATGACCATGGGGGACCGGATCGTGGTCATGAAGGATGGGTTGAAGCAGCAGGTGGGGGCTCCCCTGGAACTCTATTTTCATCCGGAGAATAAATTCGTGGCTGGATTCATCGGCAGTCCCGCCATGAACTTTGTAGAGGGCGACTTTTTGTCCGAGCCGGGCGGACTCTTTTTTCAAACCAAGGGGTTCAAGCTAAAAATTCGGGAGGACAAAGCGGCCAAGCTGAAGAGCTACCCGGAGAAACGGGTGATCTTTGGTATTCGGCCTGCGGATTTACCCGAAGCGCCTTGCTCGGTTCCCGGGGAAACGATTGATGTCGTAGTCGAGGTTATGGAACCCTTGGGGAATGAAGTCTTCCTGAATGTGCAAGCTGGAGACCAGGCCCTGATTGCCCGGGCGGATCCCAACACCCAAGCCAAGCCCCATGCCCAACTCTGCCTCGAGCCGAACCCGGAAAACATGCACTTCTTTGACATCCGGGACGAGCGGACCCTGCTGTAAAAGTTCGGAGTGGTGAAACCGCTCTTAAATCCTTTCCGCTCTCGCACGACCTCCACCGCATACTTGGGGTTCTTATACGCAATCCTATTATCAATAATTATATCCTTTTGGGGAAGAACATCATTATGAAACGAAAAGGATGCAGCATCATATTCCTGAATGACCGCAAGGAAATCCTCCTATTTTTAAGAGATGATAAACCGGATATACCTTATCCTAATATGTGGGATATTCCAGGTGGCCATATTGAGGATAATGAAACGCCGGAGCAATGTATCATTCGTGAAATGAAAGAAGAGATGGATTTGGATATTGAAGGATTTAAACTATTCTCAGTTAATGAATTTGCTGATAGAATCGAATATACATTCTGGAAAAAATCAAATTTGGATATCAACATAATAAAACTAACCGAAGGGCAAGGTTTGAGATGGTTTTCAGAGGAAGACTTAAAAGCTACTGAATTGGCAGGTGGATTTAACCAAATTTTAGAAGATTTCTTTGAGAAGAGACCTTTTGGTCAATACATATAACCTTCTTTTCAACGCGAATCATCAATCCTTGGCGTTAATTAATCTCCACTCTTTGCAGGTGAAAGGGCCATTTCCACAATAGCACAATAGCATACAACTGCTGAGACGCGCCTATCTATCCGCTATTTAGGGGAAATTGGAAAGGGATTGACATGAATTCCAATTCTTCTATTCGGCTTGTTTAAAGGAGGAGGAAGTCAGCCTCCAGCCAAAATGGGCAAAAAGAGGATCCGATCTCCATCCTTCAGCTTTGTATCCAGCCCCTGAGACAAAT
>JAOUFX010000351.1 GCA_029857975.1 Deltaproteobacteria bacterium
GGGCGGGAGGGCATGAATGAGGAAGCATCGGCGGGAGAAGAAGATATTCCAAGCCCCCGCTTATTATCCGCAAACGAAAGGCGGATTCGAAGGGCATCAGAAATATTAGGGTTTTCAGCCCGCCTCGATCCATGGAAGGACCACCGCCTTATGATTCCGAAAGAGTGCCCTCTCGCCCGGACCCCCAATTTACAAATTACGGCACAGTCTCTCGCTCAGGGGGAAAGCAAAGATTAGAATGTCGGGAAGCGCAAATCGTAAGTCGGGAGAGGGAAAAACTGACGCGACCTACCATTGATTGAATAAGGACCTTAAAAAGGCGATTCACCACAGAGGGCCCAGAGGAAAATTGAGATAAAACCAGGGAATAAACTCCTTTCTCTGCTTTACTCTGTGCACTCGTTGAGTGAAAACAACACCATTTTCTATCTGACGAATTTATTACCTGAGAACACAGAGAGAATATTGAGCTTATTTTGTTTTTTAACTATGAAATTATTCTCTGAGATCTCTGTGGTGAAAAAAGATCGCTCAATTTAGGAAGGAGATCATTAACCATGGCCAAAGAGCGTTTAATCGTTATCGGCGGAAATGCCGCCGGAATGAGCGCAGCCTCCCAGGCTGGCCGGCAGCGTCCGGCGCTGGAAATCATCGCCTTGGAACAGAGCCCCCACACCTCTTATTCCGCCTGAGCAATGCCCTACTACATCGGCAGGGTTGTCGATGATGCCCAAACCTTGGTGGTCCGCTCCCCCGAAGCCTTCCGGAAGCAGGGCATCGATGCCCGAATCCTCCATAGGGTGGACGAGATTGATATTCAAAAAAGAAGAGTAAAGGTAGAAGATCTAAAAAAAGGGCGGAGCACCTGGGAGACTTTCGATCAGCTCATGATCGCCACCGGGGCGGTTCCAATTCGGCCAAAGGTTCCCGGCCTGGACGCCCGGGGAGTGTTCGAACTGACGACTCTCCAGAGCGGGCTCGAGGTACGGCGAGCCGTGGACGAGGCCCAACCCACAATGGTGGTGATCATCGGGGGAGGCTACATCGGGCTGGAGATGGCGGAAAACCTGGTCCGGCGCGGCCTGGAAGTATCCCTGGTCGAAAAGACGGCCCAGGTGATGAATACTTTAGACGCCGACATGGCTGCCCCCCTTGCGGAAGCTCTGGTTGACGCCGGCGTCCAGCTTTACCTGGAAGAATCACTCATCGGTTTTGAAGTTGTCCAGGGAGTTATCCGGGGAGTTACTACAGACAAAAAGACCCTTCCGGCCGATCTTGTTCTCATCGGCCTCGGCGTACGCCCCAATTCGGCTTTAGCTGCTCAGGCCGGGATCCCGGTGGGGGAAACGGGAGGTATCAAAATCGACAACCGCATGCAGACTGAAATTCCCGGAATTTGGTCGGCGGGAAATTGTGCCGAGTCATTCCATCTGGTTAGCCGGCGCCCTTTTTTCCTTGCCCTGGGAACCGTAGCCAACAAGCAAGGGCGGGTAGCCGGAATCAACATTGCCGGAGGACAAGCCACCTTTCCCGGAGTTGTGGGAACGGCCATGGTCAAAGTTTTCGACTGGGAAGTAGCCCGGACCGGGCTCCAGGAAAAGGAGCTGCGGCAGCTGGGCCTTTCTTACGTCAATGCCAAAATTGCCGGCCATACTCGAGCCCGCTACTACCCCGGCACGGGCCAGATTACAGTAAAAATCCTGGCCGAAAAAGGGAGCGGACGCCTCCTGGGCGGCCAGATCGTCGGCAAGGAGGGAGCGGGAAAAAGGATCGACATGCTCGCCACGGCGCTTCAGGGCGGGATGACGGTGGAGGATGTCATCAACCTGGATCTGGGGTATTCCCCTCCCTTTTCCCCCGTCTGGGACCCGGTCGCCATCGCCGCGCGGCAAGTAGCCAACCTTGTATAAAGGCCCATAGCCAACCGCGGGAGGGGAAAGCCGAGACCTTAGAACACCTTCGGTCCCATTCCGGTGGTACCCCGGTTCAGTAAAAGGTGCTGTGCCTTCAGTCCAATTCAAATACCTTCTGAATTGTTGGGCGGCCATACTCAGCCGGTCCAGTAAATGTGACAAGGTTCGGAAGAATCTCGGATCTCCCTCCTCCATGCGTGTGCCCACAGAGCACGGTCATTCTCTTATCAGGATGATTGCGCATCGCCTCGGCTAAGACATCTCCCACGGCCTTGCAGGAAAAAAACGGCAACCAGTCGGGATCGCAGTGCCGTCCGTTATGCCACGAGGCTTCCTTGAATGGGGGCACATGGGTCAGGACCACCACATGTTCCGCAGATTGAAGGGCATCGGGGAGTACTGACTTGAAGTGCTCTGCCGCTTCATCACCAAGCTGGGTAAGTCGTTGAAGCAGACCTGCTCGACAGAGGCCAGCCAACTCAGCGATTAGCCGGAAGTCGTTGAGTTGAACATGGGAGTGTTCGAAGTCACCAAGCCTCCCATCCCCCCAGCCGTCATGCCCGACCAGGCACGTTGTAGTGGTTAGCGGCACAGCACCGCTTTCGCTTAGCCAATGCAAGTTGGAGAACTGGTGAACAAGGTCTGTGATGGCTGATCTGACTCCTGCGATTGATCCGTGGTAAAAATCGTGATTCCCAAGGACGAAGTAGATAGGGACTGCAAGCGCGTGCTGTAAACGGGAAAGATATGCGGAGACAGTGTGTGCCTGCGCAATGTCACCGGCAATCAGCACGCCGTCAGCTTTGTTGTCAGCCAGCGATCGGACAAACGACTCGATCTCCGGATTCCCGAGGAACTCCAAATGGATGTCGTTCAACCAGATGGCCTTCATCTTCATGCGAACATTGTGGCTAACTGGACGCATCAGCAGTCCCGTTTAGCTTCCTGTTGTGTGCTTTTCGGTGTTTGCTGCTTCCTGTAAAACATCAGAAAAGCGCTTGGAGAAAGAACCTTGACTTCCTGACAAAGTTTGAGAGGGAAATGGGCGTGATTACCTGTAACGAGGCACACCGCCTGACCAGCAACGGCAACCTCAAGAAAGGGTTGGTCGCCTGGGTCCGGCAAAGAGTTGGAAAGCGGAGAAGAAGCCACAATGTGACCACGGTGCTCAATATGGTCCAGGAGGGCAACAACTCTGTCTATGCGGAACCGGAACCTGGAACGGCGCAGGACTTCGTTGTATTCGGATAAAATGCGGGCGTCGAAATACAGCGTCAGCTCACCGGAGGAAACCATGCGCACAATTTCGGCGCACGGTCCGAAGGGAGACAAGAGGCCAGCCACAAGGACATTGGTATCGAGGACTATCTTCATTGGGTGCGCTTTCTGCGCACCGCCTTAATCTCGGCGTCGATCTCATCCATCGAAATATTGTCGGTCCCCTGCTCCATAGATCGGCGTTGAAGGCTAGCCACCGCTTCAACGGCCCGTGCTTGACGGAATGCCGACAGGGATTCTTCGAGGTTTGACTCATTCACCGCTGCCAGAATAGCGATCGGTCGTCCATTATTGGTGATGATCATCTCCCGTTCGCCCGGAAGCTTTTTCCATATCTCGGCGGATTTTCCTCGCAAGTCACGAATGCTTACAAATTTCATAAGTTTCCTCCAATCGTGTACTTAATTGTGTGCTCGATTGGCACTCATTGTCAAGTCATTTTTAGGCGCGATGCTCTTGCCTTTCTCCTTGCCTTCGTCTCCTCCTTCGGTTTCACTCATGATAAACTCACCTGCTATGGCGACTTCCACCCCTTTAGTTCTGTGCCATGCCCGTCACACGCGTGTGGCTTAGCGGCGCACGCTTGCGCGCGTCCGCTGAGCCATCACACCGCACCGAACGTCAGAGAATGTCGCTCTCATTCTTCATCCCACCAGTTAAACATTTTGAGCGCGCCCTGCGCAGGAAATTACTGGATCAAGTTCGAGATGTGATTCAGAAAAAGCATTATTCGATACGGATAGAACAGGTTTAGGGAAAAGAGGAGTTCGAAATCCTTTGGGGTGACAATCGAAGTTCCCTTGAATTCATGTAATGCTAGAAGATCAGCGTCTCCTGTTACCAGGTAATCGGCTTCCGCCGCCAGAGCCCAAGCCAAAATGTTATCATCCTCCGGATCGCGGCATACGCCTGTTGTTACCTATTTAGGATGGACATTTACTTCCGTTGCTTGAGAGATAAGCCGGAGAGCCTCGCGGGCTTTATCCTTGAAATTTCCTGGGATTGATGCGTTTAATTTCGGAGATGAGATCAAAATGATGGTCGGTGGAGATGATCTCTTTTATCCCGTTGTTAATCATGGTGGCGGCATGGAAGGCGTCTCTCGTTTCAATTTGGGGGTAGGACTCCAGAATCTCCAGAGCCAGGGAAAGATCCTTTTCCGTGACCGGCAGGATTTTTTCGGAAAGCAAAATAGCTTCTCTGGCCAGCCGGATTCCATGGGGAAGCTCCTTGATAGATTGATAGCGGTAGAGGATTTCCTGGATAATTTCCGTGTTTAAAATCGCGCTGATTTTCCCAGACCGGATGCTTTGGATGACCTTTATACACTGGACTTTTAGGGGGTGATCTCTTCCTACCGAGTAAATAAAGATGTTGGTGTCGATAAAACAATGGGCAAAAGTCATTTGTGAAACCCATGAGCTCGAGCCAGGTCTTTTTCGAATTCTTCCCAGGACTCGGGAACAGGGACGGGCGGAAGGGAAAGAA
>JAOUFX010000352.1 GCA_029857975.1 Deltaproteobacteria bacterium
GGTCATGAGGGCCGGCTTCAGCCACCCGGGAACGCTCAGGACATTGCTGATGAAAAGCCCGATGAACAACGCCCAGAGCACGTATTCAAAGCCCCAGAGATGGATCTGTTTCTGGTTGGAGACGACTAGGGCGACGAAGGCGATGAGGTAAATGACTAAAAACCCGGGAATGTAGCTTTTCACTGGCTTCTTCATGGCCGCAGCCCCGATCGAGGTCAAGATCACCAAAACCAAAAACAGCTTGGTGAGGGACCAAAAGGCCGCACCGCCCCGCGGAAAAGCTTGGGAAAATTCCGTCCACCTGGCAAGTTTGGGGACGGCGGGCAACAACGCCACCAGGGCCAAGAGCAATAGAAACCACCCGATCCAACAAGCCCACCAATCTTCCTTCTTCCATAAGGACGACCAGTCTATTTCTTTTTCTTTATTGGCCATCTTTCCCTTCCTCCTTTCTTGATCTTAAACCCCCTACAAAAATTTATTCAATTTTCAATGAAAGTTGATCTCTTGAAAGGGCTCCTACAACCGACCTTTTCATCACCCCCTTCCTTGTTGAGATGAATGGAAAAGTCCACTTATAGAAACATTTTAAAATACCTGGCGGAAGCAAATGAATTCATTATACTCCTTGAAAATGATTTTTCAATAAATTTTTTTTAAACAATTCATAAAATAAAATTATAGAAACCCTGAGATCCTTTCGTCAAAAAATTCCCCGTGAAATTTATGGATCATGCCACAAAAAACTTTCTTTCTTCCCTTTCCTGTGGTAGAAATAATTTTCGATGGACATGAGGATCCTTCTTTGTTAATTTTCCACCGATGGCCCTGGGGGCTGTCTTTTCATCAGAGGACCAGATGGACTATAAAGCAACCTTGAATTTGCCGCAAACTTCTTTTCCCATGAAAGCTAACCTTCCCCAGCGGGAACCGGAGATTTTGAAAAAGTGGGAAGAAGGCCGAGTTTACCAGCAGCTGAGGGACATCGCCAAGGACAGGCCCAAGTATATCCTCCATGACGGTCCCCCTTACGCCAATGGCCACATTCACATCGGCACGGCCTTGAACAAAATTCTCAAAGACTTTATTATCAAATCCAAAAACATGGCGGGGTTCAACGGAGAATACGTACCCGGATGGGACTGCCATGGTCTTCCCATAGAGCATCAGGTGGATAAGGAGTTGGGAAGCAAGAAAGCTTCCTACTCCATCAGCGAGAAAAGAAAGCTCTGCCGGGAATTCGCTGCCAATTTCCTGGACATCCAGCGCCAGGAATTTAAACGCCTGGGAGTCATGGGGGAATGGGAAAATCCTTACCTGACCATGAGTTATGACTACGAAGCGACCATCGCCCGCGAATTTGGGCGGTTCGTTGGCAAAGGCTCCGTCTACCGGGGGAAGAAACCGGTTTACTGGTGTGCTTCCTGCGAAACCGCCCTGGCCGAGGCGGAAGTGGAATACGAAGATCATACCTCCCCTTCCATCACCGTTAAATTCCCGGCCATCTCGGATTTCAGTGAACGCTTTCCATCATTGAAGGGGAAGAATGTTTTTGTCCTCATCTGGACGACAACTCCCTGGACCATCCCCGCGAACCTGGCCATTGCCTTCCATCCGGATTTTCTTTATGTCGCTGCTGAAGCAAACGGTGAAGTGTGGATTTTAGCGGAAGCTCTTCTTGAACCGGTAATGTCCAAAGCGGAAAAAACCAATTACCAAATTCTGGAAAAATTTCCGGGTAAGGCGGTGGAGGGCCTCAAGTGCCGCCATCCCCTGTATGATCGCGAATCGGTCCTCATTTTGGCCAACTATATTACCCTGGACACAGGCACAGGATGTGTGCACACCGCTCCCGGCCACGGACAGGAAGACTACGAATCAGGCTTGGAATATAACATCCCCATCTATTCTCCCGTGAACAATCAAGGGTGTTTTACTTCCGACGTCCAATTTTTCGCCGGCAAATTTGTCTTCGATGCCAATGAAGCCGTAATCCAGAAGCTGGCCGAAGTCGGCGCTTTGATCCATGCCGAGTCTTACATCCATCAATACCCCAACTGCTGGCGCTGCAAGAATCCCATCATCTTCCGGGCCACGGAGCAATGGTTCATCTCTATGGAAAAAAACGGACTGCGCCAGAAGGCGTTGGCGGCCATTGATCAAGTGACTTGGATCCCCCGGTGGGGTCGGGATCGGATTTACGGCATGATCCAAAATCGTCCGGATTGGTGTATCTCCCGCCAGCGGGCCTGGGGTGTACCCATCGTAGCCTTTACCTGTTCCTCCTGCCGTCAACTCCTGGTAGAAGAGCGCATCGTCGAGTATGTTTCCGGTTTGTTTGTTAAAGGCGGAGCGGACATTTGGTTCGAACTTCCGGCCAAGGAATTGTTGCCTCCGGAAACGCGCTGCCCCCGATGCCAGGGAGAAGAATTCTCCAAGGAAACGGATATCCTGGATGTTTGGTTTGATTCCGGAGTGAGCTATGCTGCCGTTTGCGAGAAGCGCAAAAACTTAAAATCACCGGCCGATATGTACCTGGAAGGCAGCGACCAACACCGGGGATGGTTTCACAGTTCCCTTCTGGCCTCGGCAGGAACCCGCGGGCAGGCTCCTTACCATTCCGTCCTAACTCATGGGTTTGTGGTGGATGGCGAAGGAAGGAAAATGTCCAAGTCTTTCGGCAACGTCATCGCCCCCGAGGAGGTCATTAACCGTTACGGGGCGGAGATCCTCCGCCTCTGGGTGGCAGCCGAAGATTATCGCGATGACATCCGCATCTCCCAAGAGATTCTCTCGCGGCTCTCGGAGGCTTACCGACGGATCCGCAATACCTGCCGTTTCCTGCTCGGGAACCTCTATGATTTCAACCCGCAGAAGGATGCGGTCCCGGACAGCCAATTTTGGGAACTGGACCGCTGGATTCTTTTGCGCTTACAAAGGTTGATCTCCCGGTTGCGAGAGGCTTACGCCAATTTTGAGTTTCACATCGTCTTCCATTCCCTCCACAATTTCTGCGCTGTGGATTTAAGCGCCCTGTACCTGGACATTCTGAAAGACCGCCTCTATACATCTCCTGCTTCCTCCCCGCAGCGCCGGGCTGCCCAGACCGCCCTGTTTAAAATCCTGGACACACTCGTTCGCCTTATGGCCACGATCCTTTCCTACACTGCCGAAGAAGTCTGGGAACACCTTCCAGGAACCAAGGATCGCGCCCCCAGCGTACATCTCAATCTTTTTCCGGAAGTTGAAACCCAGTACCTCGACGCCAAACTCGAAGAACGCTGGGACCTTCTCCTGAAAGTGCGCGCGGAAGTCTCCAAAGCCTTGGAGATTGCGAGAAAGAACAAGCTCATCGGTAATTCCCTGGAAGCAGCTGTTACCCTTAACTCGCCAGAAAAACTCCTTTCATTTCTGCAAGAGAATGAAGCGCAGCTTAAGGATCTCTTCATCGTCTCCCAGGTAGCCCTCATCGATGTTCCCCCCGCCGGAGCCCAAAAAAGCACGGAGGTGGAAGGGCTGAACGTCCTCATCCGCAGGGCTGCGGGCAAAAAATGCGAGCGTTGCTGGATTTATGATCCGCAGGTGGGAGAAAGTGCCGACCACCCAACAATCTGTCCCCGTTGCCGGACAACCCTCTCAGCCATAGGGTCCAGGGGAAGATCTTGAACCAGAAATACCGTTTGACGGTTATCATCGGCAGCATTGTCCTGTTCCTCGACCAAGTAACGAAGGCTCTGGTCCATGGCCAGATGACCCTATACCAGTCAATCGAAATTGTTCCCAATTTCTTTCACCTCACTTATCTGAGGAACACCGGAGCAGCTTTTGGCTTTTTGGCGGGGAGCCGTTCTCCACTGCGGATAATCTTTTTTATCCTCATTTCGTCCATGGCTATCGGGTGTATTTTTTATCTTCTGAAGAATCTTCGGCCGGGCCAGAACACTTTTGCCGCCAGCCTCTCCCTGATTCTCGGCGGAGCCATAGGAAATTTAATCGACCGCTTACGAATGGGAGAAGTCATCGACTTCTTGGACTTCCATTGGTATGCCCATCACTGGCCGGCTTTTAACGTGGCCGATTCGGCAATTACCATCGGGGTGCTGTTGCTTTTTTGGCAAATGATCCGCAAAAAATCTCTGAATTTTTAGCAAGAATATTCTATTATTGGACGCAGAAAAAGCAGAAAAAAATAGATATGCTATGCGCATAACGTTAAGCGTTTTGCGTATCAAGGCGTTCTTCGCAGGTATCAGCGGAAATCTGAGACCGAAAAAAATTGATTCTTATATGAGCTTCCTGCAAGAGTCCGTAATTTACCCTTCGACCGTTCGACAGGCTCACGGCTCAGGGTGAACGGGCTTAAGTTGAAATTATTTAGTTTTTCCGTTCATGGTGAGCTTGTCGAACCACAAAAAATACTTTTGCAAGAGGCTCATATGTATCCCATCCTGGTAAAAATCGGCGATTTTACTCTCCACACCTACGGCGTTTTGTTGGCCATTGGATTTTTTTTGGCCGTCGTTCTGGCTCTCAAGGAAGCCCGCCGCATCGGTATCGACTCCAATTTGATAATGGACCTGTCGTTTTACGTTCTGATCGCCGCCCTATTGGGTTCCCGACTCTTCTACGTGCTTGGAAACTTGGAAGAGTTTCGGGACAGC
>JAOUFX010000353.1 GCA_029857975.1 Deltaproteobacteria bacterium
CTGTGACTGTTTCGGCATTCCCCTCCTCACTCTTGTAGATACACCTGCTTTTCTACCCGGCAAAACCCAGGAGTTTGGCGGTATCATCCGGCACGGGGCAAAAATCCTCTTCGCTTATAGTGCAGCTACGGTTCCCAAGATCACGGTGATATTACGCAAAGGGTACGGCGGCGGTTATGTGGCTATGTGCCACCGCGAATTGGGAGCAGACGCCGTTTTCGCTTGGCCAACGGCCGAAATCGCCATGATGGGCGCAGAAGGTGCGGCCAGTATTATTTTCCGCAGAGAAATTGAAAAAGATCCCGATTCGGAAAAAAAACGAGAGGAAAAGATCCGGGAATACCGCGAACAGTTTTCTAACCCCTACGTTTCTGGGCGGCGGGGGTATGTGGATTATATCATCAGTCCGGTAGAGAGCCGGGCCATGATCTCCCGGGCTTTCGAGATGCTCTGGAAGAAGCAGGAAGAAAGGCCCAAGAAAAAGCACGGTTCCATCCCCTTGTAAAACCGCAAAGCGCAAAGAGCATAGCGCATAGCGAAAAAAACCAAGAAAACTTTAATGCGATTACGCTAAGCGCTATGCGGTTTTTTAGGCGTAGTAACGGTAAATCGCCTCCGCCACGCAAGCCGGTTTCTCTTTGCCTTCCACTTCAAAATTTAAATTAAAAATTGCCTGAACCCCCCCCTTAATCTCTTCGATGGCTGCCAGGGTGGCCCGCACTCTCACGTGGGAAGGGATGGGGACCGGGGCCGTAAATCGTAGTTTGTTCAAGCCGTAGTTTACCCCCATCTTCTTCTCTTCGATGTCCATAATATTCGCCAGCAGGTAGGGAGCTAAACTCAGCGTGTAATATCCATGGGCGATCGGCCCGCCGAAAGGTGATTCCAGCTTTGCTCTTTCCGGGTCCACGTGAATCCACTGATGATCGAGGGTGGCATCGGCAAACATATTGATGGCTTCCTGGGTCACCGGATGCCAGTCGCTCACTCCCACTTCTTGCCCGACCATTTTCTTCAACTCTTCCAGGTTTTGAATGATGCGTTGAGGCATAATTTCCTCCTGATATATTCATGCGGCTGCGATAGCTCGCGTCGGATCTTGCTTACCACAAAATTCCGGTGCGGTCAACCGACAGATTCTCCCGCGGAACGCAACAAAGGCTATAAACCCAACGAACGCGATAAACGCGATGAACACACCGCACCCAGACAACGAACCCATGATTGACAAACCCATTCGATGGTGGTAAGAATAAATCTAAATCAGATGGGCGATTAGCTCAGTTGGATAGAGCGTTGGTCTCCGGAACCAAAGGCCGTGGGTTCGAATCCCGCATCGCCTACCATTTCCCCTACCCTATTGAAAGAAATCCTGAAATTCGTGTTGCTTTTTTCCCCCCAAATTAATGAGAGGAGAAAAGTAAGGTCTCAACAATTTCCGAGAGTAATACTGCACATCCGGCCTTCATCCTCCTCTTCGCTTTTTACCCCCTAAATGGTCAAATATCCGCCGTCTACAGGAATAATGGCCCCGGTAACGTACCGCGACGCCTCCGAGGCTAAATAAACCGCGGCCCCCTTCAGTTCATCCTCTTCCCCAAATCTCCCCATCGGGATATGGCTGAGTAACTTCTTCCCGTGATGTTCGAAAACCCATTGGGTCATATCCGTCGGAAACCAACCCGGAGCAATGGCGTTTACTCGAATATTGTATTTTGCCCATTTGGCCGCCAGATCCTTGGTAAAAGTAATCAAAGCTCCTTTGCTGGCGCTGTAAGCGATGGCATCGGCGACGTCGGATTCCGTGCCGATGATCCCCATAATGGAAGCGATGTTGATGATGCTTCCGCTTTTCTGCCGGATCATCACCCGGCCGGCAATTTGGGTGAATAGGAATGCTCCGGTCATATTGGTTTCCATGACTTTCTGCCATCCTTCCAGCGGGTAGTCTTCCGGAGGAGATCCCCAATTCGCCCCTGAATTGTTAACCAGGATATCAATCCGCGCAAATTCCTTAAGGGTCTTGTCAACCGTCTCCTGGATGTCCTTTAAGATTTTTACATCACACTTCAAGGCTAAGGCCTTCACGCCCATTTTGGAAAGCTTCTCCGCCGCCCCCTGGCAGTTTTCTATTTTCCGTGAACATAACACCACATTTGCTCCTGCTTCTGCCAGGCCTTCGGCCATTTGCCAGCCAATTCCCTTCCCCCCACCCGTGACGATTGCTGTTTTTCCCTTTAAATCAAGCATCTCTTTAACATTCATTCTCTCACCTCTACTTTAATAGGATTCAAGGGGTCCAGGGTCCCAGCGTTCGCGGGTTTTTAAAAAAATGCCAATTCCCGTGAATCCTTGAATCCTCGAATCCTTGAACCCTTTCTTTCTCAAATAAAGCGCATGATCCTTGCCCCTGTCCTTTGGTCCAGGCGATGGATCCCTTCTTCCCGGGCTATCGCTAAAGCTTCTTCATATTCGGCTTGGGTGACTCTCCGGTTCACGGGAGGATGCTTATGTGCCTCTCCGCAAGGGCGATATTGAGCCATGATATTGACATAGCTATGGAGGGAAATTTCCCTCGCCAAAAAACCCATGGCCTCGCGGGTCCCGGCCAATTCACCCGGTAAAACCAGATGCCTTATTAATAGCCCCCGCTCGGCAATGCCCCGTTGGTTGACCACCAAATCTCCCACTTGCCGATGCATTTCCTTGATCGCCGCCTTCGCCCTTTCCGGGTAATCTTTAGCCCGGCAGAACCTGTCGGCGACTCCCCCATCCATAAACTTTATATCCGGCATGTAAAGGTCAAACACGCCATCCAGAATTTTAAGGGTCTCTACCGAATCATACCCACCCGTGTTATAGACTAACGGAATCCGCAATCCGTCGGTAATGGCTGCGGGCAAGGCCGCGAGGATTTGGGCCACCACATGCGATGGGGAGACGAAGTTGATATTGTGGCAACCGATTTCCTGCAAGCTGAGCATGATTTTAGCCAAATGCTCTGGCGTAACCTCCCGACCTTCGCCCCAATGGCTGATTTCGTAATTCTGACAGAAAAGGCACAGAAGGTTGCAGTGGGTAAAAAAAATCGTTCCCGACCCTCGGGAACCTACTAACGGATCTTCTTCGCCGAAATGGGGGCTGTAACTGGATACGACGGCTTGTATCCCCGTGCGGCAATATCCCTTTTGGTCGATACTCCGGTCCACCCTGCACTCGCGTGGGCAGAGACAACAGGATTTAAGAATTTCCCCGGCCTTGGCCACTCGCTCATGCAGAATCCCTCCTTCATAAAGCTTCAAATATGCTGGAGGAATACCTTTTTCTGCTTTCTGGGCCATCTATTGCCTTACCCGGTAACTCTTGCCATGCTTTTTAAGCGGTTGAACGATACCCAAATTGATTAATTCCCTGATTTCAGCGTACGCCGTATCTCGGTCAACCCCCAACCTCTGATAGTCCGTGCTGCTGAAGATCAGACCGTGAGCCTGGGCATAAACCAAGATGCGTTTTTGCCTCGGGTTCAGAATATAACGGCTGAATTGCTGGAGCCAAGCAATCGTCTTTTTATCCATAAAGGGTGTATGGTAAAAAATTAAGGAATAAGAACCCTCGTCCGCTTTTAATTCGGGGGGGTTCAGACCATGCTTTTCCATATCGTGAAAAATGCGCGAAAGGCCTTCTCCCGTAGCTGTCATGTAACCGCAATCAACCAGGACGCGGGTCATCAGGGGATTGCGGGAATAATGGGTCCTCTTGCCGCGTAGGATCTGCTCCAATTTTATGGGTCCAGGAAGGGTTCCCGGGCTGTGAACCTCGATCCGGTCATCAAACATCCAAATTTCAATCGCCCTTCCTTCCAGGCGGTAATCGCGATGGGCAAGGGCGTTAATCAACGCCTCCCGGAGGGAGGAAAGGGGATATTCAAATTTTTCTTGAAAAAAAAGATCCAGCGGAACGATCTTCTCCTTGACGTACCTTCTAAGGAAATCATCCATTTCCCCGGTCAATTCAAGGACGGGGCCCTCAAAGCGGACTCGTTCAACAATGTTATACTCGCTCCCCGCCCCTCGTTCGCTTCCTTCAAAACGGGCGAATTCAATCCCTAAGCGGGGGTGCCAGCGCAAAGGATGTTTTCCAAAAAGGTAGGCAGCTGCCCGCGTCAACACGGGGTGGCCATTGGGGTATTCAATCAAACCATAGGGGCGATGAAGGATCTTCTCCGCCTCCCCGGAAACTCCCAGACGGGCGATGAAGTCAGAAATCAGGTCTTGTTCTAAGTCTTCCATGGAACTCTTAAGAAGGACGGTACGCTCATGCCAGGTTTCAGGCCGGCCCTCTCTTAATTGGGCGATTTTTTCTTTGGAAAGAGGGATATTCTCCGGGCCGACTCGAAGATAACATTTGCCATTGCGCAGCACATGGAGATGCGGACTGGGGGCTATCGTAAGCCGGAGAAGTTCTTTGCCTTTGATCTCCTCCGTTGTGATCTTGAATGGCAGCGGTGGCATAAAGGATTTTTCCAATGCGTGCCTGAAAAGCTGACGGCTCCGATCGTCAAAAAAAATTCCTTCGGCTTCACCGTCTGCTGTTGCTCCCAAGAGAATGGTTCCCCCTTCAGCGTTCCCCATAGCCAGTAAAGACTCGCTGACGTTC
>JAOUFX010000355.1 GCA_029857975.1 Deltaproteobacteria bacterium
ACGGGGTCTTCAACTCACGACTGCAACGGACGCCGTGCTGATCAACGCCACTGGTCCGCTCATGACTGCGGTTCTGGCTGCGATCCTGCTCAAGGAGCGATTGTTCCCTCGTCATGTTCTTGGTGGACTCATATCGTTTTTCGGCGTGACGCTGATCGTCAGTGAGGGCTCATTCAAAAGACTCCAGCAGTGGCATGTTAATGTTGGTGATTTATACATCCTTCTTGCTGTTGTGCTCTGGGGGCTTTACTCGGTGCTCAGCCGAAGGGCGACGCGATCGCGGTCTGTTTTTTCAGTAACAGCCATCTCTACGTGGATGGCCCTCCCCCTTTTCCTCGGGGCAGCAGCTGCGGGGTGGCAGCCTGCACCAACCAACTGGAGCTGGCACCTCCTGCTGGCAGTCGTCTATATTGGCATTTTCCCTTCGGGGGCTGCCTTTCTATCATGGAACGAAGGGGTGCGCCGGGTCGGGCCGAACCGGGCTATGGTATTCTATAATATGCTCCCCGTTTACGGATCGATATTGGGGGTGATTCTGCTCGGAGAGTCCCTCGGGGCGCAGCATTTTATTGGCGGCGGCCTGATCCTGGCGGGTAGCCTCATGGCCATCTGGCCGGAACTGAGAACCGCAGCAGGAAAGAGGTAAAACAGGATAGGGGAATTAGGGACACCTCCCATTTTTTCGATAGGTGACTACAGAAGTCTCCCGAAAGTTAGATTCTTTTCACATCGTTTCGGTATTCCGAAAATGGCAATGGCAGCCATATCGTGCTCAGAATTTGACCATCTCTGATTCCCTTGAAGACGAGAAACCCTTTAGAAATCAATCAGTAGTAATTGACTCATCCCTGGCACAAAAAATGCTAATCTTCCCGTATGCCCGTTCAATGCTAGATAGACATTCAATCCGCTAGGATCAGGTTCACATGGGAAATAACTTCTCGATATCTTTTATGTTTAACCTTCTTTTGCTGGCCGAGATAATCCTACCTATCATTTTGATCATCGTCCTGGGGTTCTTCGCATGGCGCCTCATCCGGAGAAAATGGATAGACAGAATTTTTGCAAAGCTTGTTTACGAGAAAAATCCTTTTGTGAGGGAATTTTATGAACAGGTAGGCCGTCCCCTTGAAGAAAAAGGGAATAAAGTTGTAAGGCCGCTCGCTTATATTGCGGTTATTTTATGCATTGCTCTCATCTTCAAGGTTCTGTGGCCATACGTATTTTATGAAAGCCACTCGGCTAATTTACTGCTTGAGGGGGGGCTCCCTTTGGTGTTTCTATATATGGGATTGATTCTTATGGGCTTTGGGGGTTCGGGCTCTGTGATTTCGTCTTTGCTTTTCATAAAGGAGACAAAAAAATTTAGGGTTTACAGTAGGAGCATCGAGATCTATCTGTTGAGCAAATACTTTGAGAACATCTTATACATGGCCCTTGGAATAGGCTTAATCGTAGGGACTGCTTTCCTCTGGTTCTCTCTTTTAAAAATGTCGGTACCCGTGTTCACTTACCTTGAGAATCAATTTACATCGTTTGGAGAACCAAGGGTTAGCTTTGAAGAAATACTGAAAGTTTGGGGAATTCTATTAACAAGTTTTAGAGATCGATTTGAAACCTTGTGCGTCATATCTTTTCTCATAACCATGGCAGGTCTTACTGTGCCCTACATGTGGTTCAAGGGGAAAAGATTTGCAAAAATTTTTTTAGCACTATTTTTTTCAGGAACAGGCTTTTCTTATCTGGTGTCTTTCTTGATTGAGAAGCTTGTCACTTCTGATCTGACTTGGATATTTGTCGCTGTGTGGACATTTTCTGCATTGATTACCTATATCGTCTTCCACTTAATTGACACGATTTGGGTTAATAAAATTGGTATTTGCAGGTATTGCCAAGCAGAAAATAGCATCGATTCAAATTACTGCAGCGAGTGTGGCCACAAGCTTATCCTGCTTCCAAAGGAAAGCAGGGCCAGGGTATAATTCAGGGAGCGTATCGTGGTTTTTCAGAGCTCTCTGATTTCTTCCTTGACACCTGACCGTTTCTTCCGGTAATAGTTCAAAAGAACTCTCAGTCCATGTAGCCGTGTATTCGAGTTCAAAATTCTCCTTCGATGAGGTGCTAACTCCATGATGCCTACGGTAGCATCGTCGGCCCTGCGGGTTCCTCGATCTCGCATTCGTGAACTGGCAGATATCGCCATGAAAATGGACGATGTGCTCAAATTGTATTTCGGGGAATCGAACATCCCGACACCGGATTACATCAAGCGAGCGGCGACAAAAGCCTTGGAAGAGGGCTACACGTTCTATACGGAAAATGCGGGCTTGCCGGGCTTGCGGCAGGATCTGGCCGATTACTACCGAAGGGTGCAGGACGTTGATCTCGATCCACGATCCGAGATCGTCATCACCGCCTCTGGTGTGCAGGCCTTGAATGTAACGATTCGCTGTGTTCTGAATCCCGGGGACGAGGCACTTGTGCTTACACCCGCCTGGCCTAATGCCGCTGCGAATATCTGGATGGACAATGCGATCCCCATGGAAATTCCACTCTTGCTTCGCGGCGATCACTACGCTGTTGATTTTGATTCGCTCGAAGCGGCGGTAACGCCGCGGACCCGCCTTCTCGTCTACACCTCACCTTCGAACCCACTGGGCTGGGTCGCCACGGAGGATGAACAGGAAGAACTCTTAGAGTTTGCTCGTTGCCACAGCTTGTGGCTGCTCGCCGACGAGGTCTATGAGCGCCTCTACTATCGAAGCATTGAAATTGGGGTCCCTGCACCCTCGATTCTCCGGAAGGCGAACCGTGACGATGCCGTCATTGTTGCTCAATCCTTTTCGAAAACCTACTGTATGACAGGTTGGCGGATTGGCTGGCTTGTCGCCCGTCGAGATGTGGGTGAAAAGGCAACTCAGCTGAACGAATTCATCATCTCCCATCCCGCCAGCTTCATCCAGCGTGCAGCTCAAGCCGCTCTCGTCCAGGGTGAAGAGGAACTGAGAAGAATGCTTGCTCGCCTCAAGGAGAATCGTGATTTTTGCCTTGCGGCTTTACGCGAGATGCCTGGGATGACGGTTCCTTCTCCCGACGGAGCTTTCTACCTGTTTCCGAAGATTGAAGGATTGACCGATTCCTTTGCATTCTGCCGAAAATTGCTCGAAGAGACCCACGTCGGGCTCGCCCCTGGAGTGGCTTTCGGAACCGGAGGGGAGGGATCCGTTCGTATCTGTTACGGGGCCGAGCGCAGGATTCTCGAACAGGCTATGGAAAGGTTGGCCCACTTTCTATCCCGGCACCAAGAGCACCACGGGTTTACCCTTGGGTGAATTGGTCCCTGATGCTGGATGTCCGCCCCCAAGGAACGTTTGGAGTGGGGCCACGAGCTTCCTTGTGAGGTTCCATCCAGGAGGCTGGTCTAGGGTCAACATTCGGGAAATAACCAATCCCTTTTATCCTAACGAATATCTCCATGGTAACTTTGGAGGCAGCGAACACTTCCTTTGCCCTGCCGGTAGGCTTCAATGCCTTTTGTAGCCGCAGTAGCAGCCGCCAGGGTGGTAATGTAAGGGACCTTGTGTTTAATGGCTGCCTTGCGAATATAGGAGTCATCATATTTGCTGAGCTTGCCGCTGGGTGTGTTGATGATCAGTTGGATTTCCTTATTCATAATTCCGTCAACGATGTTGGGACGTCCTTCGTGCATCTTAAGAATATGTTCGGACTCGATCCCATGTTCTGTTAAGAACCGATGAGTCCCGTTGGTAGCCTTTATCTGAAAGCCAAGCCTCACAAATTCTTTGGCTACTTCAAGAACAGCCGGTCTCTCCCTGTTCGAAACAGTGATTAAAACAGTTCCCTCAGTGGGAAGGAGTTGCTGCGCAGCCTCTTCGGCTTTAAAAAAGGCCAGACCAAAGGAGTCAGCCAAGCCCAGCACCTCTCCAGTGGAGCGCATTTCAGGACCGAGAAGCGGGTCCACCTCAGGGAACATATTGAAGGGGAAGACCGATTCTTTAACGCCGAAGTGTCTGATGAATTTAGATTTGAGATGAAGGGAACTCAATTTTTTACCAAGCATGACCTGAGTGGCCAGGCGGACCATGGAAATGTTACAGACCTTTGAAACCAGGGGGACCGTGCGGGAGGCACGGGGGTTCGCTTCGAGAACATAAACGCGATCATTGGCGATGGCATACTGGATATTCATCAAGCCAACCACGTTGAGCTCTATGGCGATCCTTCGGGTATATTCGTTGATGGTCTCCAGATGCTTCGCAGGAATGCTGATGGGGGGGATGACACAGGCAGAGTCCCCGGAGTGGATACCGGCGAGTTCGATATGTTCCATCACCGCCGGTACATAGGCATCGGTTCCATCGGAAATCGCATCTGCCTCGGTCTCGATGGCATTTTCTAAGAATTTATCAATGAGGATCGGCCGCTCCGGTGTGACCCCGACAGCAGCCCCGACATAGTGTTGGAGCATTTCGTCATCGTGAACCACCTCCATGCCACGTCCACCCAGAACATAGGAAGGCCTGACCATGAGGGGATAACCGATTCTCCCAGCCACCCGAAGGGCATCCTCAAGGTTGCTGGCCATCCCTGATTCGGGCATTGGAATGCCTAATTTAGCCATCGCCTGACGAAA
>JAOUFX010000354.1 GCA_029857975.1 Deltaproteobacteria bacterium
TTTCCTTCTGCCTTTTTTTACGCCTTGCGCCTTTCGTCTCTTTTTTATTTATCCAACACTTCCCTCACCTTTAGCACCAATGCTTCCATAGAAAAAGGCTTCTGAAAAAAATTAACCCCCTCTTCCAAAACCCCATGGCGCACGACCGCGTCATCCGTATATCCCGACATATACAATATCTTAATCTTCGGTTGCAAAAGCAATAAACGGTCCGTCAACTCCCGCCCACTCATCACCGGCATCACCACATCCGTCACTAATAAATCTATTTCCCCTTCACGCTTCTCGCATATCATGAACGCCTCTTCTCCATTGGCTGCCTCCAGAACCTCATAACCCTGTTTTTTCAATATTTGCACCACTAAACTCCGCACATCCCCATCATCCTCCGCCACCAACACTGTCTCTCCGCCCTGAGGAAGCTCCCCCTCCAACCGTCTCGCCTTCTCCCTTTTCTCCTCCAACCGTTCTTCCACCTGAGGAAGATAAACCTTAAACGTAGTTCCCTTCCCCGGCTCGCTGTAAACCCAAATATTCCCCTTGCTCTGTTTCACGATCCCATAAACTGTAGATAATCCCAAACCTGTCCCCTTCCCCACCTCCTTCGTCGTAAAGAAAGGTTCAAAAACTCGCTCCCTTACCTCCGGCGTCATCCCCACCCCCGTATCAGTCACCGCAACTTGGACATATCGCCCCGGTTTCCCCCCCACATGACTATTCACATACGCTTCATCCAAATCCACGTTGGCCGTCTCAATCGTCAACTTTCCCCCTTTGGGCATGGCATCCCGAGCATTAAGAGCCAGATTGATAATTACTTGCTCCATTTGCCCCGGATCCACCTGGACCCTCCCCAAATCCTCCGCCAAGACACTTACCAACTCGATGTCCTCCCCAATGACCCGGTGGAGCATCTTATCCATCTCTAACAAAAGATTATTCACATCAATAACCTTCAGTTCCATGATCTGACGGCGGCTGAAAGCCAAAAGCTGACGGGTGAGGCTCGCAGACTGCTGGGTAGCTTTGTCGATCATTTCGAATGTCGCTCTCAGGGGGTCTCCCTCTTTGAGATCCATTATGGCAAGCTGGCTGCAAGTTTTGATCAGGGTGAGGGAGTTGTTGAAGTCATGGGCAATCCCTCCGGCCAATTGACCGATGGCCTCAATCTTCTGGGACTGGCGCAACTGCTCCTGAAGAGCCACCATTTCTTTCTCTGCCTGCTTGCGCTCGGTGATGTCACGGACGATTCCTCTAAACCCTATCCGGTTACCTGAAATATCTTTAATTAACGATACCGAAGCATCAACTTCCCGCTTCGTCCCATCTTTTTTTATTATCTCCCATTCGCATCCTTTGGCGGATTGCTCCGTTCGAAAAACTTCATTGAAAGCCTGATACAATTTTTTAGCGTTCTTTTGATCGGTGTACTGCCGGTTATTCATGCCCATCATTTCATCTTTAGAATATCCCAGTATTCGGCACATGGAATCATTAAAGAAGGTAAAATTCCCTGCGATGTCAACCTCGTAGTAGCCATCCTCGACACTTTCCAGAATGCTTCGATACCTTTCCTCCGATTTCCGCAGGGCCTCCTCAGCTTGTTTGTGCTCATTAAAAAGCAGGGTGTTGGCGATGGCGCCGGCAATCTGGGAGCTAATCCGTTCGGCAAGTATCAAATCATCCTTCGTATAAGCTCCCAGTTGTTTTGATTGAATATTCAGAACGGCTATAACTTCATTTTTCGCAATCAAAGGGACCATGATGATCGATCGGAATCCAGCTTTCATAAGGGGTGCAAGGCCCGGCAAGCGGTTTAAAGTGGCTTCGCTATTTTCCTCATGGATGAATATACTTTTCCGCGTGCGCATGATTTCTTCCGCGCCGGTACCGGCTAAGGGGATAGTTTCCCCTGTCTCGCGGCTTTTAATTTCCATCCCTGAGACGTAGGGAATGGTGAACGCATAGCTTTTAGGATCAATGACGTTCATCGCCATCCGGTCGAAGGGAATGAGCTTGCGCATCTCTGCGGCGAAGCCTTCATACACTTCCTTAATGTCAAGCGTGGAACTGATAATTTTTCCAATTTCGGCCACTAACTCATTCTCTTGGGCCAGGTTTTTCGCCTCCTCCTCGCTTCTTCGCGCTGCTTCCTCGGCCTGCTTGCGTTCAACGAAAAGCCGGGCGTTGGCGATGGCGCCGGCAATTTGATTGGCAACCTTTTCGGCGAGCCTTAAATCCCTTTCTGAATAAGCATTCGGCCGGGTGGATTGAATGTTAAGAGCGCCTATTGCTTCATTTTTTGAAATCATAGGCACCATCATTACCGACCGATGCCCGGTCTGAATAACGGCTAAAAGAGCCGGACATCGGCTTATCGTTGCTTGCAAATTTTCCTCTCGAACGAGCACGCTGGAGCGGGTCCGCATTACTTCTTCTGTGCCAGATCCAGCTAAAGGGATAACAGCCCCTGCTATGCGATCCGTTATTATTCTTCCCCAAACATAGAGAATGGTAAAAGTACGATCTTCAATATCATTAATGGCATTTACCGAAATCCGGTCAAATGGAATCAGCTTGCGCACCTCCTCCGCAAATCCTTCATATACCTCTTCAATGTCGAGGGTCGAGCTGATAATTCTCCCGATCTCGGCCATGACCGCATTCTCTCGCGCCAGTCGCTTGGTCTGCTCCTCGCTTTTAAGCAAGGCATCCTTTGCCCTTTTCTGTTCTGTAAAGAGCTGGGCGTTAGCGATGGCGCCGGCAATCTGATTACCTACCCTTTCGACCAGGAGCACATCTGACTGGGTATAGGCCTTTGGTTTTGATGAGCGAAAATGAAGTACTCCTATTACATTGTTTTTCGAGATTAAGGGAACCACAATCATTGATTGCAAGCCAGCGTTATAATAAGGCGCAAGGGTAGGAAATGATCTTAAAACTTTCTCTATATCTTCTTCCTGGGTTAACATACTTGACCGAGTCCGTATGGCTTTTTCCGATGTAGTTCCAGCTAAGGGAAAGACAACCCCTGCTTTCCGGCCAGCAACCTCCAACCCCCCGGTATAGGCAACGGTGCAAGTGCTTCCATCGGGATTGGCAATAGCGATGGTAATCCAGTCGCCTTGAATAAGTTTACGGACTTCTTCAATAAACCGTTCATAGATTTCCTCAATGTTCAGGGTTGAGCCGATGATGCGTCCAATTTCCGCCACTAACGCATTCTCCTGCGCCAGCCGCTTGGCCTCTTCCTCACTCCTTCGCAGCGCCTCTATGCCTTGCTTCCTCCCAGCGAAAAGTTGAGCATTGGCGATGGCTCCGGCAATTTGATTACTAATTCTTTCGGCAAGGCTTACATCCTTTATTGAATATGCCTTGGGCTTTTTCGATGAGAAACCAAGGACCCCGATCACCTGTTCTCTCGAGAAAAGTGGAACAAGTAGGAAAGACTGTAAACCAACCTGAATAAAAGGTTTGAGACCTGGAAATTGATCGGTAATCTCTGTTGGGCTTTTCCCTTGAATGAGTAAACTCGAAGGCTTGCGGATTATTTCCGCTGTTATCGTCCCGGCCAATAATGCGATCACATCTCCCTTGCCGCGGCCGGGAACGTTTATCCCCATGCCATAGCGAAAACTGACAGCATTATCCTCATAGTTAATGATCCCAACCGTAATCTCATCAAAGGAGATAATCTTCCTGACTTCTTCGGCGAATCGTTCGTATACCTCTTCGATACTTAATGTAGAATTAACGATTTGCCCGATCTCCGCCATGACCGCATTCTCTTGCGCCAGCCGCTTGGCCTCCATCTCACTTTTCCGTAATGCCTTCTCGGTCTGCTTGTGCTTGGCCCCTGCCTTTTCTAATTTTACAAGTTGCTGGCGCAATTTTATTAATTCTTGGATTAGCTGTTTCTTGGTCTTTGATTCATCTTTCATGCGGTGTTCCTCCTGATTCGGAACGGTCTTGCCGCGGCTATCGTTATTGAGCAACCGATGTCTGAGCAGTTCAGCCCTTTGAAAAAATTAATTGGCAAGTTTTTTCAAAAAATTTGCCAACCGATTGAGATCTTCAGCAGAAACCTCAATAAATTTCACTCCCGATCGGTAGCCTTCTTCACCTCCCGAATGATCAGCCCAAACCACCTGGGAAAGGATTTCAACGGAATTTATATCAGGACCGAAGGAGAAAAAAAGCTTGATTTTCAAAAGCTGCCCTGCTTCCAATTTTTCAGGAAGATTTACCATCAACCCGCCTTCACTGGCATTGACCGTATAACCAGCTTGATTGATGTCCGAGTCGACCCGATAATATTCAACGGGCAAATTCAATAAAAATCGTGGGTGCTGCCTTTCCTCGATCTTGGCTACACCCGTACGGGGTTTTAATTTATCCTCTTCCATCTTCCGACCTCACTCTTTTTTAAATTTATAGGACACAGATTTCCACAGATATTCATAGATATTTTTTCCATTTATTGTGAACGTCTTAAATAAGTTGACATCATCTGTTCAACTCAAACGAAGTCTTCACCCCAAATCCCCCCCGCCCCCTTTTCGTAAAGGGGGAATGAGGGGATTATTATTGCATTCTGCAAGGAGCTGGGTTGTTCATTATGGCAACTTTGTTTTGTCGTTTACTGTAACATCCT
>JAOUFX010000356.1 GCA_029857975.1 Deltaproteobacteria bacterium
CGGGGGTCCGAACGAGCGCACGGCCCAGGAGGCGATCATGGGTGTAGCCGCAATCATGAGCAGCGCCGACGCCAGCCCGCCCAGGGACGAGCAAAGGACGGCCGCGCCCACAGCCTTGCCCGCTTGCCCGCGCTGGGTCATGGGATAGCCGTCGAGGGCTGTCGGGGCGTTCTCCGGCGCGCCTGGAATATTGAACAAAATCGCGGTGATCGCGCCGCCGAAGACGCCGGCGCAGTAGATCACCGAGAAGAGCATGATCGCATCGCTGGCGGAGAGATAGGCTGTGAAGGGCAGGATGACCGCCCCGAGTGTCAGCATGTTCACGCCTGGAATGGCGCCGAACAGCATGCCGGCGAGGAGGCCGAAAATGAAGATTGCGAAAGTGGTCGGGTCGGTGAACAAGTGCACCGAGCTATACAGAAAATCCCAAAACATGTGTACCTCAATGGGAGGCTGCCGCCTAACGGTAGACCTGCAGCAGCCAGTTGTTAATGTCGTAGAAGAAGGGCCAGTAGCCCACCGGGAGCGGCACGTAAAAGATGGTCGTGAAAACGATGATCATGATTGCGTAGATGATCGCGGTGACCTGGATGAGCCGGGTCCAGCGGCGCTCCCCGAGCAGAAACAGGTAGGCGAATAGAAAAATTGGCGTGATGATGTAAAAACCGGTGCGCGGGAGGAGCAGCAGGTAGAAAAGCGGCAACACGAAGGCGAGGACGACCTTCAAGACCGCCTTGGCCTCCGGGGTCTGCCGCTGCGACTGTGCGGCTTTGTCCGCGCTGGGTCTTTTCGCAGCGGCCGCCTTCCGCATGGCGAGCCCGAACTGTAGAATGGCGATGGCAAGCAGTCCCAGAATGATTGCCCGCGGCCACGCCGTCGCGCCCAAGCGGTAACCCTGGATGGGATCGTCGAACTGGAACGTCATGGCGTAGGCGCTGACGCCAATCGCCAGCCACACGCATACCTCAAACCAGAGGCGTCGTTTTTCCTGCCACATAGCTTGATCTCGATTCGTTGGCTTGAGAGCTCCGGACGGCCGGGAATCGCTTGGTTTAGATGTCCGAGACCCTCGCTTGCCCTCCGCCGCTTGCGGGGGAGGGCAAGGTGGAAGTATTGATCTGAAGCATCAAAATTCGAAGCTATTTCTTTTTCAACAGCCCAAGGTCCTTATAGGTCTGCTGATAGATAGCTAACGTCTGTGTTAAAAGCTTGATCGAGCTTTCGCGGCCGCGGTAGCTATTGATCACATCCATGTACACAGACTTGTTGAACTTCTGGTACTCGGGCGAGTCATAGGCCTTTTTGAAAGCCGCCTCGAGATATTTGGCCCGGTCTTTCGGAACACCTTTGCGGACGAAAAAGCCCCGGAAGCGCAGCAGCTCGGGAATGTCCACCCCCGTGTCTTTGATCGACGGCACGTCGGCGAAAGCCTTCGGGCGATCCTCCAGGAAGGTCAGGATGGGCTTTATCTGTTTCGCGGCCAGGAATTGGCGCACGTCGCCCGGCTGTTCGAACAACACGTCAACATGGCCACCAATCAGGGCGGCGTAGCGCTCGGACGGTTTGTCGAAGCTGATCTGATTGACTTTGATGGCCAGCTGCTTTTCCACAATGGCCATGGTCACGCGCTCCATTGTGCCTTCGCCGGACACGTTGGCGAAGGTGACCTTGCCCGGATTGGCCTTGATGTGCTTGAGCAGCGACGGCCAGTCGGTGAATCGCTTGTCATCCGACCGGATGTAAAGCTGGCTGAAAGTAATCTGGGTGTGCGCCAGGGGAATCCAGTCTACGGTCGGATTCTCTTTCAGATTGCCCGCCGCGTAGTGGGTGATGGCGTCGTCGATGTGTTGCATAATGGTATAACCGTCCGCGGGAGCCGTCATGAAATCTGGAACCGCCGCCCGCCCTGCGGCGCCGGGCTTGTTCACGCACTGGACCGGCTGGCCCACAACGTTTTGCAGCTGGGCGGCGATGGCGCGAGAAACTTGGTCCGATCCGCCCCCTGGGCCATAGGGGATGATGATGGTCAGGGGCCGCTGGGGAAAGCCAGCCGGCTTCTTTTGGGCTTCCGCCAACCCGGAAAGCAGGATCACGCCAGCCAGAGCGGAGGCGGTCACGAGGGCAATCAGCAAGCTACGACCTTTCATGGTTTTCCTCCCTTTTCATGTTTTTTTGAGACACAGCAGGTTGTTGAAAAACTCCGTTTTTGAAGGTGTCGAAACAGACGCTTTTCTGTCGGCCCCCAAGCCTCGAGGCTGATCGGGATTCGGTTTGGGAGGCAAAGCTTCGTTGCCTACGGCGCCGTTCCCACTCCTCGGAAGATGATTTCGTTCGTTTGGAGAGTACCTCCCGTTGGACTCCCCTCTATATTTAAATTGATAAGAACTCGCTTTGGGGAGAGTTGAATATACAAAAAAGAGAATTTGTGTGTCAAGGGAATTTTAGCACAAGCTTTTTTAAAAAAAAATATCGACACCCTCCCTAAGCTATTGACTTCAAATTGGTTCTTGATCCCTATTCCTTATGGCGGAATTCGAGATTCAAGTGCTTGGGAAAAATGCGGGTCGAAGTGGATCAAAGCCGCGCCGGCCCCGAAGAAATTTTCTTTCAGGGGCCGACAGAGTTGAAATTATTTTTTATACTTGGGATTGGCCTCCCAGGCCTTCTTCAGGGTATCCCCGCGTAAACCCTGGCGCAACGCTTCCAGAGCCAGGATATCTTCGGGAGGAATATTTCCCAGGCTTACATTGGGTCCGAAGCGCAGGATGAGGAACTGTTGTTGATTCTTAATGGGGGCTTCCCACTCTAATTTGGTCAGGTCACCCACTCCTTTGATAATGGCTTCCACTTCTTCGTCCTTGGGCTTGCCATCCTTATCGTAAATGCCCACCCCTTTGCCCGCCTCCCGAGCTTCCACGATGACCTTGAAAGCGCCGTTTTTCAAATCGGCGGCGATCTCTTCGTGCAGCTTGGCCGTGGCCACCTTTTCATCGGGGTCCTTTTTCCCCACCTCGGAGACCACCATGAAGCCCATATCCACGGCTCGCTTGATGCAGTCCGCCCGGGTCTTCATGTCAATCTCGATGGTTCCGTCCGAAACTTCGATGGCATTGAACCCCAGCTCTTTGCAGCGCTTGAGGTATTTGGCGTAAGCGCCCTGCCAGACCGAAACCTCAAGAAAAGTCCCGCCGGGACATATCCAGATATCGGCATCCTTGACCATCTCCACCTTTTCGGCCAGATAATCAATATCCAGAAAAGCACTGGTGCCGAAGGTCAGTTTAATAAAATCGATGACATCGGCGGCGGAGTCGAGCAGATCCTCAGTGGCCGTTAGCCCTAACCCTTTATCAATGATCATCGTGAGGCCCTCTTTACGGGGCTTTACCGTTCGACCCGGCACGGGCATTTCAAAAACACCGTCAAAAGCTTTTACTCCCATTTTAAATTCCCTCCATACAATTTTTTGCTCCGGCCAAGACAGACTTGACCGGGTTCAGCTTTACTTCCGCTACAAAACGTTGCATAACTTCCAGGCGCCGGCGCATCAACTCCGGCGTATCAAAACTTTCCACAGGGATAACATCATAAAAGACCAGCGTAGGGCCGAGTTTTTCAGTACCGTTGTCAAATAATATCTTGACGATTTTTTCCCGGCGGGTGACGGTTTTGACGATCGGGGAATCCCGGCCTGATTCGATCCGGGCATCCACCACGGTCACCTTTGGGTTGAGATAGCGGGGCTCAGCAGCGATGTGCCCCATATCAATGGCGATCTTGTGCCCCCAGACGTCGGTCACCCCGGGAGGAATCTCCACTTTCAATTTTTCATTGGCCTGGGGAAAATCGTAGATCAAATTTCCCAGGCGTATGTTGTCGTAGAGAGAACCCATGTAAAACTCGTACCCTTTATCGGTGAACCGGAAATGGGTCATTTCAGTGCTGAAGATCTTCCAGTCACCTTCCAGCCCCTTGAGCAGAAAGACCGTTTTCCCGGCTCCCGCTCCCCCGACAACCAGGAGAAGGGTATCGCGGCTTGGGCTATACATAGAACTGGCGTGGAAACTGTAGATATGATGGTAGCGTTCCAGGGTGGCCAAGAGGTATTTAAAGAAGATCCCCAGGTTGCCGAAGAGGGAGTAGCGGTTGTCCGAACATTCTTTTTCATAGCGGGAAAAATCTCCGGTGGCCGTACACACTTTCCCGGTAATCTTTACCTGGGGCTGAATATTGGGGTCATCGATCACAACAAAGTAAGAATCCAGGTCGTCGCTGAAAGGAATCGGCTCGATCGAATGAATATTCGTGAGCAAAGATTCCATGACCTGGCCTTCGAAATATCTGGACTCGGTGATGAGCTTTTCATTATTGGAAACAAGGCCGATCCTGGCCTCGACGATTTTTACGGCTCTTTTAAACATAAAAACCTCATGGTTTCTTCAGGCCTTACTTCCTTTTTCCCGGGTGAGTCAAAGCTGCCCGGGCAGCGGCCAGGCGGGCAATGGGCACTCGATAAGGCGAGCAGGAGACATAATCCAGCCCGAGCATGTGGCAGAATTCCACTGAAGAAGGGTCGCCCCCATGTTCGCCGCAAATGCCCACTTCCAGTCCCGGGTTGGCCTTACGGCCCTTTTCCACTCCGATC
>JAOUFX010000357.1 GCA_029857975.1 Deltaproteobacteria bacterium
CTTAAAACAACATTACAGGAAGAAGTCATTGGCAATCAATTGAAGAAAACGTGCCACTGGAAACTTGCCAAATCCCCAGTATTTTTCAATGGATGATTCGTATATCAATACTTTTTAAGTTATTGAATTTTCAAGTAAAATAGAAGAAATCAAAACCTGTAATAACAACAAAATCAGCCGCCGAGGTATGAAGTCGGCTGGCTTGCCATGTTGGGCAGTAGTCTGCTACCTTTGTCCCTTTTCAAGACCTGGCCCCATTGGCTCCCCCGTTCCCTCATTTTGTAGGCTGTAGGAACCGTTGAACCTCCTCCCATGCGCCGGCTGGGCGATGGCGGCTTGTGCCGCTGAAAAGGGGGCTAAAATGGCCCAGAGCCGGTAGGGTTTGAGAAAAGGAGGCAGTTTTCGGGTTGCTTGCATACTATCAGCCTCAGCGACCGGGTGAGAGGCAAAATTGGTCTATGGAGCCCCTTAACCTCGCTACCCCGCCACCGCCTCCAGCGCCTCCCGTACAATGGTTACTATCTGGTCCACCTCATCCTCGCTGATGACCAGCGGAGGGGCAAAAGCCAAAATATCGCCGATGGCGCGGGTGAAGAGGCCACGCTCAAGGCAGGCCTGGCGTACCTTGCCGCCCAGATTGGCTGGGCCTTTGCTCTCCTTATCGGCCACAAATTCAACTGCGCACATCAACCCCAGGCCGCGCACATCGCCCACCTTAGGAAACTCTCGTAGCGATTGCAGCCCGGCCAGCAGCCGCCGGCCGCGTTGTTTGGCCCGTTCAGCCAACCCCTCTCGCTCTAAAATCTCCAGGTTCTTCAACCCCACCGCGCAGCAGGTAGGATGGCCGGAATAGGTGTAGGCGTGCGTCCAGCGCTGGCTATACTCCGCCGTCATAATCACATCGCGGATTTCATCGGAAATTTGGATGCCGCCCAGGGGCAGGTAGCCGCTGGTGATCCCCTTGGCAAAAGACATCATATCGGGCTGAACCCCCCACCGCCCCAGGGCAAACCACTCGCCGGTACGGCCAAAGCCGGTAATCACCTCATCGGCAATCAGCAATACCTCATGGCGGTCGCAAATTTGGCGCAGATGGGGAAAATAATCATCCGGCGGCACAATCACCCCGCCGGCCCCCTGCACCGGCTCGGCGATGACCGCGCCCACCGTCTCCGCCCCCTCGCGCAGAATGCCCTCCTCCACCAAACGGGCCGCCGCCTGGCCGATGCTTTCGCCCGCTTTGACCTCGCCGTCAAAGCGGTAGGGATAGGGCGCGGCCACATGGACAAAGCCAGGTACACGCGGCTCAAACATCTCCCAATACATGGGCAGGCCGGTGGCGCTCATGGTTGCCAAAGTAACGCCATGGTAGGCTCGGTAGCGGGAGATGATTTTGACCTTGCCCGGCTTACCTTTGCGCTTCCAGTAGTAACGCACGGTTTTAAACGCGCTTTCATTTGATTCGGCCCCGCCGGAGGTGAAATAGGTGGTGTTTAAGTTGGGGTAGGCAAAACCGGCCAATTTTTCGGCCAGCTCAATGGCTCGCAGGTTGGACGAGCCAATGTAGGTGGAACAGTAGGCCAGGTCGCTCATTTGCTGGCGGGCGGCCTCGGCCAGTTCCGTGTTGCCGTGGCCTACCAGCACATTCCACAAACCGGCCAGGCCGTCAATGTACTCTTTACCGTCCACCGTTTTTAACCATACACCATGGCCCGATTCGATGAGCAGCGGGGCCTGGTGGTCGGTCGGGTGGTGTAACGGGTGCAGCAAATGTTGTTGGTCCTGCTCAAGCAGGGTGGTTGGATTTGGCATCATAACTACCTCCAGATGATTTTACGATACTTCGAATTCGCTCAGTACAAGTTTTGGATTTACAATTGATAATTATTGATAGGAACTCGCTTTTGGGTGAGGCCAGTATACGAAAAAGGGGGGTGGGAGGCAAGAATAAAATACCTCAAAAAATAGGAAGCTTCATGGGAAGCAGATTGGACAAAAGAGGAATCCATTGGGGCAGGAGATCCAAGCCAGGGCTTTCGCCCTTAGGACCGAAAAAAATTCGAGAATCAACCGTTCCTGCGGGGAGCCCTCTTTAAAATCTCTTCATAAAACCATTCGCGACAACTCTGCGACTTACCGGTTATCGATAGAAATCTGCACCGATTAGCAAAATTTGTTACTCGATGGTTACAGGAAGCAAGCGTTAATCTATCTTGATACTGCGGAGGTGAAGTGCCGATTTCAAAAATTCACAAAAGTAGCCTTCAAATATTTTTATTTGCTGGTAACTTTATCCAAAATCCGCCACTGGGGGTAGCAACTGAAAATTATTAGATTTTAGACAATTTTGGTAAGTTATTGATTTGATTGGTCGGGGCGAGAGGATTTGAACCTCCGACTCCCTGCTCCCGAAGCAGGTGCGCTACCAGGCTGCGCTACGCCCCGACAATTTTTTATACTAAGGAGATAAGGAAGGAAAGTCAAGGGCTTTCCTCTTTCTTCTTCCCCTTAAAATTTTTCTATGATATAAATCATTGGGATTGGGGGGAAAGGTTTATATTTTGGAAATTCCTTTTGGACGCGGATTCACCCTGTTAGATGTTGACTATCTAACAGGGTAAACACAGAAAGTCGCTTAGCGCTATGCGCATGGCGTCTTTTTTGTATCTGCGGTTATCTGCGTAAATCGGCGTCCTATTAAATTTAATCTCTGGTGATGGAGGTTTTACGATCGGATGAAAAAAGATGGCCTGCACTTAGGATTGGATGTTGGATCCGTTAGCGCTAACACCGTCCTGATCGATGACCAAAAAAACGTCGTGGAAGAGCATTACACTCGCACCAAGGGGCAACCGTTAAAAACAGTCCTGGCCGTCCTTACCGAAATCCTTACCCGCGTCTCCGCGGAGAGGATTCTGAGCATCTCGGTCACGGGAACGGCTGGTAAGCTCATTGCCGAGTTATTGGGTGGCGAGTTTGTCAACGAGATTATCGCCCAGGGCAAATCCACCATCTTCTTCTATCCCCAAGTCAAAACCATCATCGAGATGGGCGGAGAAGATTCCAAACTCATCCTGACGGAAAGCGACCCCCAAAACGGCGATTATAAAATCCTGGATTTTTCCATGAATACCATCTGCGCTGCGGGAACCGGCTCCTTCCTGGACCAGCAGGCCAACCGTTTGCACCTGACCATAGAAGAATTCAGCAACCTGGCTCTGAAATCCAAGACTCCTCCCCGCATCGCGGGCAGGTGCAGCGTCTTCGCCAAGACCGATATGATCCACCTGCAGCAGGGCGCCACCCCGGATTATGACATCGTCGCCGGCCTATGTTATGCCCTGGCCCGCAACTTTCGGTCGAACATCGGTAAGGGAAAGAATTTCCTTCACCCGATCTCTTTTCAGGGCGGCGTGGCAGCCAATTCCGGCATGCGCAAGGCCTTCTTCGATGTCTTAGAATTAAAAGAAAACGAGTTCATCATCCCCAAGCATTTCGCTTCCATGGGAGCCATCGGGGCGGCCTTTCTTACCATGGAGACCCCGGAAAAACGGAAAACATTTGCAGGACTGGAACGTTTGTGGGAATATGTGAATCGTCCGGGCGCGCCGGATGTGACTCTTGAGCCGCTTTCCCTATCCGAACACCATCAGAAGGAAAGCACCTGGCAGCCTCTGCAAGCGACCCCGGGAGAGAAAAAGATTCCTGCCTATTTGGGTATTGATGTGGGGTCTATCTCCACCAATGTGGTCGTCCTCGACGAGAACAAGAAGGTTCTTTCTAAACGCTACTTGATGACTGCCGGCAGGCCCATCGAAGCCATCCGTCAGGGCTTAAAAGAGGTGGGGGAAGAAGTAAGCCACCTGGTAGAGATCAAGGGGGTATGCACTACAGGCTCTGGCCGATACCTTACCGGAGACTTCGTGGGCGCGGACGTCATCCGCAACGAGATCACCGCCCAAGCCACCGCGGCGGCGCATATTGACCCGAATGTGGACACGATCTTCGAGATCGGGGGCCAGGATTCCAAGTACATCTCCTTAGAGCGGGGTGCCATTGTAGACTTCGAGATGAATAAAGTCTGCGCTGCGGGGACAGGTTCATTCCTGGAAGAGCAGGCTGAAAAATTGGGAATCTCCATCAAGGAAGAGTTCGGCCAACTGGCCTTGAGCTCCCCATCTCCGATCTCTCTTGGCGAGCGCTGCACGGTCTTCATGGAATCAGACCTCGTCCACCATCAGCAAAAGGGAGCCAAGAACGGTGACCTGATCGCAGGCCTTTCCTATTCGATCGTTCTCAATTATCTGAACAAGGTAGTGGGAGAAAAACGGGTAGGCCGTAATATTTTTTTCCAGGGCGGGACCGCCTTTAACAAGGGCGTAGTGGCAGCCTTCGAGAAGGTGACGGGCAAGAAGATCACCGTTCCTGAGCACACCGAGGTAACCGGGGCCATCGGCTGTGCCCTTTTGGCCATGGAGGAAAACAAATCCGGTAAGACCAACTTCAAAGGATGGGACTTAAGTAACCGGCCCTATGAGCTCAGCTCTTTTGAGTGCAAGGAATGCCCCAACCATTGCGAGATCCGCAAGGTCACGGTTCAGGGAGAGAAACCCCTGTTCTACGG
>JAOUFX010000358.1 GCA_029857975.1 Deltaproteobacteria bacterium
TGATAATAATGATCGGGATGTGCTTCCAACGATCGTCCACTTTCATGTCCCGGTAAAACTTGACCCCGGACTTTCCCGGCATGGAAATATCCAGAGTAATCAGGTCGGGAAGAGCCGCTTCCATCTGTTTTAAGGCTTCTTCCCCGTTTTTCGCCAGAACCGTGTCATAACCGTTGTCCTCGAGTAGAGTGGAAAGGTAGGTAAGGATGTCCTGTTCATCATCCACGATCAAAATTTTCTTTTTGCTGGCCATAAACCCTCCCTTTACAAAGGTTTGGGTGAAGCTGGCTTAGAGCCCGGTCCTTTCCGGGGTAATTGTACGGTTACTCGGGTCCCTTTATTCAATTCCGATTCTAATTTGATCTCCCCCCCATGAGCCTGGGCAATTTTGTTGGAGATAAACAGCCCTAAGCCCGTCCCGTCGCCCGCCTTGGAGGAAAAAAAGAGGCTAAAAGCCCTTTCCCGAGTCTCCTGATCCATGCCGATCCCATTGTCATACACTTCAAACTCAACGAATTCAGGATATCCTTGGAGTCTGATTTTAATCTGATGCTTACTTTTTTTCTTATCCACCCGGCAAGCATCCAGGGCATTCTCAATCAGGTTAACCAGGAGCGAGCGGATGGCCTTGGCATCGACGGCAAAATGGCCGGCGCCCGGGTCCAAGGCGCACTGAAAATCAATTCCATATTCCTTGGCTTTCCCCTGCATGAGTTCGCAGACTTCCTCGGCGACCATCAGGGTGGGGATCCATTCCAAATCCGGATCTCGGTCCTTGGCGTAATAAAGCAGGTCCAGGACCATGGTTTTGATGCGGGCTACGTTGCGCTCGACCATTTGCCATCCTTGTTTCACCCGTTCCTGATTACTTTTTTCTAAACCGGAGTTGACCAGGTAGATGCCTCCGTCGAGACTGGTCAGCAGCCCCTTGATTCCATGGGAAATGGAACTAATCACCAGTCCGAGGGATGTCAGCTGCGATTGAAGCTGGCGGATCTGGCTAATGTTGGTACTCATCTCTATCACGTTTATAATCTCGCCTCCCCCATCCCGAATAGGTGCCGCATAGACCAAAACATTCATCTGCTGGCCGTCCCGGGAGGTCACCACTTCTTCGATCTGGTGAACCTGCCCGTCCTGAAAGGTCTGTTTCACTGCACAGGGTAAGCATTCCTCCGTGCGGTGCATATACACCTGGTAACATTTACAGCCGAGGACATCCCCGAAATCTTCCCGGAATTGCCGGTTGGCTTCGATGATGTGCAAATCCCGGTCCTGGATGGTGATATAACAAGGAACTTCTTCGAAGAGCTGACGATACCGCTCCCGGCTCTCCCGGAGTTGGTTTTGCAAAAGTTTGATCTCGGTGATATCCGTGGCCATTTTCATCACGGCGGTGATCTCTCCGCCCTCGTTGCGGATGGGCGTAGTATAGACGATGAGCGATACTTCTTGACCGGAAAGATTCTTGAACTGTTCTTCGATGCCATGCCGGAGCCCGTCCCGGAAAGTCCGTTCGGCCGGACACTGCTCGCACCTTTCCGACCGGTGCCGGTTGATCTGGTAACAATAACGTCCCTCAAATTCCCCGAAATCTTTTCGAAACCTCTGGTTGGCAGCGATGATCCGCAGGTCTGGATCCAGGATGGTAAGGTAAGCCGGCATGACTTCAAAAAACTGCTTATAATTTAAATCCATGGTTAAACCCCAAACCAAACGCGAACGTTTAGTTTAATTTCCTCTCTTCATAGGCCACTTCCAGGATTTTCCTAACGTTGACCAGCAAACTTTCTTCGTTAATCGGCTTGTCCAGGTATCCTTCCGGTGGTCGTACTGGCCGGTCATAGATCAGCCGGCGGAGCTCCGGTTTACCGGTAATGATACAGACGCGGGTAGCGGCAAGCTCTGGATTTTTCCTTAATTCTTCAAAAACATAAGCCCCATTTTTTCCAGGCATAGAAAGATCCAAAGTAATCAAGTCGGGTTTTTCCTGCCGGGCTAAATCCAAGGCTTGTTCCCCATCGCTGGCCTGCACCACGGTCGCCCCTTGATCTTCGAAGACCGCAGAAAGAAAAGTCAGAATATCTGGTTCATCATCCACCACCAGGATCTTGTACCCTCTCAGGATCAAGACCTCGACGGGCGCGACAACCTTTTCTTCGACCACCACAGCATTGGACACCAAGTTGACCAGTTGGGTAACCTTCATCCCCAGCTTGTAATGGCGGATCAAGTCGGTCAACGCATCCACACAGTTGTGGCAGGTGGTGACTACCGTTTTGGCTTCCGTTGCTTGCAACTGATCGGCTTTGACTTTGGCGGCCTTGAGCCGGAGAGGCGTATATTCGGACATGGACATGGCCCCGCCGCCCCCTGAACAGCAATAGTTCTCCGCCCGGTTCGGAACCATTTCACGAAAATCCGTCACCACGAGGTTCAGCAGTTCTCTCGGTTCTTCGAAAAATCCGCAGCTGCGGGCGTTATTGCAGGAGTCGTGGAAAGTTACGGCAAGATCGTTCTTGTTTCTATCCACCTTGATTCGCCCTTCTTTGATGTAGCGGAGCATGGTTAAAACGGAGCTTTCGATCTCGAAGGGAGCATCCATTCCCGCCCAATTGGGACCTTCACACCGGGTGGCCCGGTAGCCATGACCACACTCGGATAATACCAGTTTTCTACCCCGGAGCTCAACCACCTTCTCAAAGAGTCTGCGAACCACCGTACCCCCCAGTTCATCGTCCCCGGAGAAGAGGCCGAAGTTGGTCATATCCCATCCTTCGCTGGCCATGGTCCAGTTCTCCCCTGCCAGATAGAAAACTTTGGCCGCATCGGAAATGGTACGGGGGTCATATTTGACCTCTCGGGGGTTAATGGCATAGACCACATTCGCGTCCATCTTATCGATCGGAATCCTGGCTGCGGAATCACCCATTTCATTCTCTAATTCATCGGACAACCACTCCAGGGTCTCCAGGTAGTCTTCTTTGAGGACCCCCATCTGATTCCCGATCTCCCATTGGTCCTTACTGACTACAGCCACCCCCTCGGGCATAACGCCTACCGATACTAACAGTCCTCGGGCCATACGGTTGAGGGTGGCAAAATCAACACCCATCGGACAGTTGATCGAGCACCGCCGGCAGTTGGTGCACTTGCCAAAAACAATATCTTTCAACTTTTCCAATTCTTCATCTACGTAGAGGTCTTGCGCCTTCACCCACCAGGGAAAAATCCGGCCGGTCCAGTCGAAATGGCGTTTGAAGATTTTCCGGATCTGGTCGGCCTTGTAGGCCGGGGCGAACGTCGGATCATCCGGATTGGCCAGAACGTAATGGCATGACTCCGTACACATGCCACAATGGACACAAGCAACCAAAGAGCCGACCACCTGGCGGTTGAGCTTCTTGCCCATTCTTTCGATGACTTTTTTTACTTTGTGGGATCTTGCTTTTTCCAACATTATTTCTCCTGAAGATCAGTTTCCCGTCTCGGTTACACCTTATGCGGTGTTGACTGGGGGCCTCTTTTGATCGGGTAAACCCCCCGGTACCCCATACTCTTGCCGAAATAGTAACGGGTAAAGGGGTAATAGAGATAATGGGAGATTTTGCTGAAAGGTACATAGACCAGGAAAAAGGCGGTCATGATGAAATAGATCAGCAAAGGTCCTTCCCCTTGATCCGGACGGTTGGGAGCAGCCCCGAGGGAAACAAAGAACCAGGCAATGAGAAGCAAGAGGGAAAAAATATCGTCCGGAGTGCTGATCTGACGGATATAGGGATTGGTCAGCCGCCGGTATAGCCGGTAACATCCGATTAAACCGCCTGCGGCAAATAGTCCTTGCAGGCCTCGAACCAGAACCATGGGTTTTATCAAACCGGGGGCATAAGGAATGATAAAGGACATGGTAATGGAAGCCGCGACCGCCAGGTGAAAAAGCACGAACTGCGCATAAAAGAATAATTTGTGCCGCGTGCTTTCCATGGCCCAGGGCATGGCAATATTTCCCCAGGAATAGATGATCCCTTTAAAGGAAGATGTATCGGGTGAACCCGTGGGAGCCTGCCGTTCCCGCCCGGGTTTGAAGCGCAAAAGCCAGCGGATGCGCAGAATATAGACAATGCCCATAAAAGTCAGGGCCATTATTTGCAGATCATCGGCAACGAAACGGAGCATCCCGCTCATCATTTCCTCCTAAATTTTCTACCCTCATATCATCCAATCCCAAAAGCCCAGTCCGCTATCGGAAAAACGTTCGCCGGCGGGAAAAACCAATGCTTTTTGAACTCCTGCGGGCTTCGCTGGTTAGGGTAATTTTTTTATCTGGTCTTGAAAAGGTTTCAACTCCCGGGAGTCTATTAAACAAAAAATTATCTCCCGCAGTCCGGTAGGATTCTCCAGGTATTTCCTTACCGCCCCCAAAGTCTCCCGGGCACATACCTCCGGAGGAATCCCGTAAAAGCCTACTCCCATGGCGGGAAAAGCTAAACTTCGGACTCCATTCTCCTCTGCCCTGCGTAAGGCATTGAGCATGGTGCTCCGGAGTTTTTCTTCCAGGTTTTCTTCCTGGAACCTGGGCCCTACGGCATGGATGATGTACCGGGCTTCCAGGTTTCCCCCCGA
>JAOUFX010000360.1 GCA_029857975.1 Deltaproteobacteria bacterium
ATCAGGAAAGGAGATGAGGAGATGAAGGAAGGGTCGGCAAAAAAAGTGATTTCCGCCCGGGAGGCGGTGAGTTTGGTGAAGGATGGCGATGTCTTGGCGCTCCATGGCGCCGGAGGCGGAAACGTAGAGCCCGATCTCCTGATCAAGACCCTGGGGGAACGGTTTATCGAGACGAAGGAGCCCAGAAACCTTACGATCTTTCACGTCTCGGGGCTTGGAGATCGAAAAACCACCGGGTTGGGTTATCTTGCCCACGAGCGCCTGGTGAAGAGAGTGATCGGCGGCCATTACGGAATGGCGCCGAAAATGGCCAAACTCGTTCTCGATGAGAAGATTGAGGGATACAACCTCCCTCAGGGGGTCATGTCCCAATGGCTGAGAGAAGTGGCGGGAGGGAGACCGGGTTTGGTCACCCAGGTGGGGCTCGGGACGTTTGTGGACCCGAGACTTCAGGGAGGGAAGCTAAATCGCCGCTGCACGGAGGATCTCGTCGACCTCATCGAACTAAGGGAAAGGGAATGGCTGTTCTATCGGACTTTCCCCATCAACGTGGCCTTTATCCGCGGGAGCACGGCGGATGAAAAAGGGAATATCAGCCTGGAGCTCGAACCCGCCTGGCTCGATGTGCTGCCCATGGCCATGGCCGCCCACAATTCAGGGGGACTGGTGATCGCCCAGGTGAAGCGTCTGGTGAAAGGGGGGATGATCCCGTCCAAGTCCGTCAAGGTGCCGGGAAGCCTGGTCGATAAGATCGTGGTTTATCCCGAGCAGTGGCAGACCGTGGCCGGGGAATACAACCCCGCCTTCAGCGGAGAGGTCAAAGTTCCCCTTGAGACCTTGGACAAGATGGAGCTGAACGAACGAAAGGTCATTGGCCGAAGGGGGGCAATGGAGCTCGCGCCGGGGTTCGTCATCAACATGGGTGTGGGCATGCCGGACGGAGTCGCCTCCGTGGCTGCGGAAGAGGGGATCGAGGATCGCATGACGGCTTTTATCGAACAGGGTCTCATCGGGGGAATCCCTGCGCCGGGGGTGCTCTTCGGGGTGATGTCCAACTCCGAGGCGGTCATCGATCAGCCCTACCAGTTTGATTTCTTTGACGGGGGGGGCCTGGACCGCGCTTTTCTGGGGTTTGCGGAGGCGGACGGGCACGGGAACGTCAATGCCAGCAAATTCGGGCAGAACCTTGCCGGGACGGGCGGGTTTGTCAATATATCCCAAGGAGCGAAGAGGATCATCTTCTGCGGGACATTTACCGCCGGCGGTTTGAAGACGCGGGTCGGCGGGGGGAAGATCGAGATCCTTCAGGAAGGGGCCCATAAAAAATTTGTCAAAGAGGTGGAGCAGATCACCTTCAGCGGGGACTATGCCGCAAGGAAAAGGCAGGAGGTGGTGTTCATCACCGAGCGGGCGGTCATCGAGCGGGTTCGAGAGGGAATGGTGATTGCCGAGATCGCCCCCGGGGTGGACCTCGAAAGCCACGTCCTGTCGCAGATGGCGTTCAAACCCATCATTTCCCCAACGCTCCGGGAGATGGATGCGCGAATCTTCCGGGAAGGGCGTATGGGATTGTGAAAACTTTGGGATTTCTCTTCTTGCCTGCTGCAAAGGGCAGGGACGCCCTTAAGTAATTAAATATCTCATTGGGTAAGCTGATAACCTTTCTCATGAGCAATGGCCTTTTCCCTTTGTACGGCATAGCCAACCCCCGCCGGGCTCATTTCTAGGCGTATGGCCGGACAATTTCTTGATCCGCTCCAAGCGTTCAGGGTTTATTTCGCAGGTAGGACGCAGTTTTCGCAGGCCCCCTTGCTTTCAGGCTTCACCTTGGCAAGCGGTCGTATTCTTCCGGCGCAATTTTGGGAACTTTTGCCAGGGCACGCTCAAATTTCTTCCGACTGCCACGTTTAGCCCGTTCGTCCAGATATTCTTCGGTCATTAAAGCGGAAAGCTTCTCTGCCGGAGCCAATGTTATCAATTGGTTTATAGAAACGCTTTCCCTTTCGGCTAGTTTCCGCACCTGCTTATGCAAGGAGTCGGGTAGGCGAAGACTAATCGTGCTCATGGTAATTCTCCTATTTCCTTTAAAAACTCTTGGGCAGTCATAACCCGGACATTAAACTGCTTCCCACCTTCAAAATCGACCTTGTTGTATGTAATGACTATCTCGCAACCTGTTGATACGGCCAATTCAAGTACCCTATCATCCTTTGGATCTCTCAAAAATGGCCACCACAAATAATAAACTTTTCTCAGATTAGCCACAGAAAAAACATAGTCAGGGAAACGAATGGATCTACGAAAGGTTTCCCGAGTTAAATTCTTGAGTTTTTTATCATCCTATAATAGTCTTGAATTTGAATTCCTTTAAACCTGAAATGCAAGAAAAGACCAATGGGCCAAACGATTGCGGAAAAAATATTCAGCTCCCGCCTAAAGAAACCGGTTCAATCTGGGGATATCGTCTTCTCCCCTGTGGATTTAATGATGTCCAACGACGCCTCCTTTACCACAGTCTGGGAGGCTTTGAAAAAAATTCCCAACGCAACCGTTAGGGAACCCAAGAAATTGGTCCTGATCCTGGATCACTATTGTCCAAGCCCCAGCCAGGAGGTATCCCGGATCCATCAGGAGCTCAAGTCCTTCGCCGAGAAATCCGGTTGTACTCTGTATCCTGAGGGAGAAGGGATCTGCCATCAACTTATCCCGGAAAAAGGACACTTATTGCCCGGGCAACTGGTCATCGGGTCTGATTCTCATACCACAACCTATGGGGCTTGGAATGCCCTGGCCACAGGAGTTGGTTCGACAGACCTGGCGCTGGCGATTCATTATGGTCTCCTGTGGTTCCTGGTTCCTCCCTCCATGAAGATTGAAATTCAAGGGAATATTTCCCCGGGGGTTTATGCCAAGGATATCATCTTGCACATCATCGGCCGGATTACAGCTCGGGGAGCCAACTATCAGGCTATCGAATTCAGTGGGAACACTCTCCAGGAGATATCCATGGAGAGCCGCCTTACCATCTGCAATATGGCGGTTGAAATGGGAGCCAAAGCCGGGATCATGCCGGGAGATGAAATCTGCCGGAATTGGCTGCGGGAAAGAGGGATCACAAACTTTATTGCGGTCGCACCCGATTCAGACGCTTCCTATGTTGCCCAACATTCTTTCGATGTCTCTTACCTAGAACCGCAAATTGCCTGCCCCCATCAGGTAGACAACGTTCACCCAATATCCGAAGTAAAGGGAGAAAAGGTCGGGATGGCTTTCCTGGGAACCTGCACCAATGGGAGGCTGGAAGACTTGGCCACAGCGGCTCAAATACTGAAGGGTAAGAAAATCCACCCCGGTATGATCTTGGTGATTTCCCCGGCCAGCCGAGAAGTCACCCTGGAAGCCTGCGCCAAAGGATACATTCAAACCCTGGTAGAGAGTGGGGGGATGCTCAATGCCCCAGGATGCGGCCCTTGCGTAGGAGCGTTGGGGGGAGTCCCGGCGGATGGGACAAACGTAATCTCCACGGCCAACCGGAACTTCTTGGGCAGGATGGGAAACACGAAGGCCAATATTTATCTGTCTTCACCGGCAACACTGGCGGCGTCGTGTATCACTGGAAAAATAACGGATCCAAGAGTTTTTTTATAATTGGACGCGGATTGGCGCAGATGAACGCAGAAAAAGATATGATATCAGTAATCAGTGATCAGTTAGCAATAAAGCCTATTTCCAATTGTTTAACCTTGCGCCTTGGACCTTATGCCTTACGCCGTTTTTCTAATCCATTAAATCTGTGTTTATCTGTGTCCAATAAATAAAGGAATAAAAATATGGGGATTGCCCATAAATTTGGGGATGATATCAATACGGATTATATCATTGCATCTAAAAGGAAAAGAGATACCGTCAATCCCCAAAAATTGGCGCGCTTCTTGATGGAGGACATTTGCCCGGGCTTGGGAGAGATGGTGCAGCCCGGTGATTTTCTCGTCGCCGGGGAAAATTTTGGTTGCGGTTCGGCCATGGAAATCGCCGCGCTCGTGGTTCTGGGAGCAGGAATCAAAGCTGTCTTGGCTAAATCTTTTGCCAGAACCTTTTTCCGCAATGCCCTCAATCTTGGTCTCTTGTTACTCACCTGCGATACGGATCGAATCAATCCTGGAGATCACCTGGAAGTAGCTTTTGAGGGCGGAATGATAAGGAACCTATCGCAAAAAACCCAGATTCCCTTCCAGCGCTTGCCGGACTTGTTGAAAAAGATCATCCGCTCCGGAGGCATCGTCCCCTTCCTGGAAAGCCCGGAAGGAAAAGCCGTCCTTTCTTCAAAGGCCGATTCACTCAGTATTCCCGGTGCGGGAGGCTAAATTCTGACCTCTCCTTTTTCCAGAACAACCCGGCCGTCCAGCTCGATGGTCGGCTGCCACATGATTAAATCGTAGTGAATTGCCGCCTTGACATTTCCCCCCAGCGTAACGTTGGTCCCAATGCCGATATGGACCGTGCCGAAAACCCCTTCGTCTTCCAGCATAATCCCCTGCATGATTGACTTCGGGTTGAGACCCACGCCTAACTCGGCGATGTTGTAAACCTGAGGGTCTTTCCTGTTCCGGAGATCTTCGAC